>JAFPAZ010000112.1 GCA_017390645.1 Lachnospiraceae bacterium | reverse complement strand
TGATTCTGATTACCAGCCTTTATTCTAGTGTATTGCTGGAAGAAGAGATACCATCCATTGCTATGTTAAAAAGTCTGGGATTTGAGAATAACGGCGTAAAAGCCTGGCAATTGCTTCGGATGGGAATTCTTTTGGTGATTTCTATTGTGGCAGGCAATCTTTTGGTAGGTACTGCCGGACAATTACTAATTACTCAGTTATTTGGGTTCCTGGGACTGACCGGATTTACCTTTATCATTGAACCAATGACTACCTATGTCATAGTACCTTTGCTGGTCATTGCGGTAGTTCTGATAACCATGTTAATTCGGCTTAAGAGTATAAAAAATGTAGAAATATGGAAAATCCGAGAAGAGTAGTGGAAGGTAAAAATCATAAGGAAAAAAAACATAGAATGAGAATGATAAGGCATAAGACAAAAAAGCAGGAAGACGGATGGGATGTTTTAACAAGTCATAGAGTGATTCATAGGAAGTGATGCCTGAAACCAAAACAAGTCTTCGAAAGGATAAATAGAGATTGCTGAGAAAATGGAGGTTAAAACAGATGAGTACGGTAATATCAGTAAAGGATTTATGTAAAACATACATCGTAAATCAATATAGCAACAATGTATTACAAAATGTAAATTTTCAAATGGAACGGGGAGAATTTGTGTCCATTATGGGACCTAGTGGAAGTGGAAAATCCACTTTGCTATATACGGTTAGCGGTATGGATAAAATGACCTCAGGGGAGGTTGTTTTTAACGGAAAAAATATAGAGAAGATGAATGAAAAACAGCTCTCTAGACTTCGTCTTACGGAAATGGGATTTGTATTCCAACAAATGTATATGATGAAAAAACTCTGTATTTTAGATAATATTGTCCTTCCCGGTTATCAGGCAGGGCTTGTAACGAGAGAAGAAGTGAACAAAAAGGCAGAAGCCCTAATGCGCAGGCTTAATTTAATCGATATCGCAGAACGGGACATTACGGAGGTTTCCGGAGGTCAGTTACAGCGTGCCTGCCTTTGCAGAGCCTTAATCAATCAGCCAGAGGTGATATTTGCGGATGAGCCTACCGGAGCTTTAAATTCAAAGGCTGCCAATGATGTGATGGAAGAACTGGTAGCTGCAAATCAGGAGGGCACCAGTGTTCTTATGGTAACCCATAGTGAAAAAGTGGCTGCTCAAAGTGACCGGATTATTTACCTGGTGGATGGCAACATTCAGGGAGAGATACAGCTTGGAAAATTAAAGGATAAGCAGGAATTGGAGAAAAGAGAACGTAAATTAAAAATGTGGCTTATGGATCAGGGATGGTAGAGGAGAAAACGATGGTTACTGTTTGTACGAATCATAACGATTCAGGATGTGCAAGAAAGGATTCAAGTGGTATATGAAGAAAGAAAAAGGAAAAAAGAGGAAAGGCTACGTTGGAACATGGATTTTGGCAGCAGGTATCTGTGCGTTCCTTACTGCCTGTAGTGGAAATACAGAAAGTTATGATACTTATGAAATCCCGAACCAGGGCGAAAGCGAAATCAAACCAGTCAGTTCTTTTTATGTAGAAGGAAGTTACGAGGGAAGAGAACCGGAAGTTCAAGAAACCCTGGAGACATTTAAATCCGGGAATGGGTTATGTGTCATAGAGAAAAAAGAAGATTATTATGATGTGACTTTAGATTATGAAAATGGAAGTTATGAAGAAGTAGGGGCAGCCTACGCAGAAACCATTTTAATGGCATATCCGGAATATGGAGCAGTGCTGGAACCCTATTTATACGAAAACATAAAACTGGCATTTCCGAATCTTCAGGGGGATTATACACCGGTACTTAAAAGGCTGAATTCATTAAAAGCTTCTTTGACAGAAGAATATCAGAAGGAAATGGAACACTTTGCAAAAGTCATTTCCGGTGGGGAACAGGGATTTGTTGAGAATGGTAAATTTAGCTACGAGGAAGCCATGCTTGCCCAGATGATTCCGGATGCCCTTCGGGAAACCTCTTGTAGTGCCATGTCCGTTTGGGGAGAAAAAAGTGCCACAGGA
>JAFPAZ010000111.1 GCA_017390645.1 Lachnospiraceae bacterium | reverse complement strand
ATTAGACAGGGGAGAAGGTGTTTACCTTTATGATGTAAATGGAAAGAAATATCTGGATTTTGCAGCAGGAATTGCTGTATTTTCTTTAGGATATAATAATAAGAAATATAACGATGCCTTAAAGGCTCAGATTGATAAATTGCTACATACTTCTAATTTATTCTACAATGTACCGGCCATTGAGGCGGCTACGAAAATAGTAAATGCTACCGGACTGGATAAGGCATTCTTTACAAACAGTGGAACAGAAGCCATCGAAGGTGCATTAAAAGTGGCAAAGAAGTATGCTTATAATAAAGATAACACCAAAGAATATGAATTTATTGCCATGAAGCATTCTTTCCATGGAAGAAGTAATGGAGCATTGG
Source organism: Lachnospiraceae bacterium (assembly GCA_017390645.1). The sequence continues at coordinate 4,142 of JAFPAZ010000111.1, read as the reverse complement.
CAGTTACCGGAAATGAAAAATACCAGGAAGGTTTTGTACCGAAACAATTCCGTGCGGTGTTTGCAGAATATAATAATCTTGAGGACGTGGTATCAAAGATTACAGATAAAACCTGTGGTATCATTTTAGAAACGGTACAAGGAGAAGGTGGAATTTTCCCTGCCAAAAAAGAGTTTTTGGAAGGTTTAAGAAAGATTTGTGATGAAAAAGATATTCTGTTAATTTTTGATGAAGTTCAATGTGGTATGGGACGATGTGGCTCTATGTTTGCTTATCAGCAATACGGAATTAAGCCGGATGTAGTAGCCCTTGCAAAAGCATTAGGTTGTGGCGTACCGGTAGGTGCTTTTGTGGCAGGTGAGAAGTGTTCTTCCGCCTTAGTTCCGGGGGACCATGGAACCACTTATGGTGGAAATCCTTTTGCAACCGCAGCGGTTAGTACTGTATTTGATTTATATGAAGAATTGGATGTTGTGTCTCATGTAAATGAAGTGGGAGCTTATCTTGGAAAGAAACTAGATGAAATGGCTGAAAAACTAGATGCTGTTAAGGAACATCGTGGAACTGGCTTGATGCATGGATTGGAATTAAATGTTCCTGTAGGTGAAATTGTAAATAAAGCACTAGAAAAAGGTTTGATTGTAATTTCAGCTGGATGTAATACGTTACGAATGGTGCCACCACTAATTGTAACGAAAGAAGAAATTGATGACATGTTAAAGATTTTGGAAAGTTGCTTTGTCTAAAGCAGCTTTTCTAAGTTAGAAGAAGTTCAAAGTTACGGTTTAAATTAGGATTAGAGACACCTTTATGGAGGATGTATGAAGAAAAAAATTAGTATGTTATTATCCGGGGTACTTTTGACTACCATGTTGTTTTCGGGATGTGGAAAAAAAGAACCGGAGGTTCAGGAAAAAAAAGAAATTTCAAGTTATGAAGAAATAGAGACATCCATAGAGATAAATAAAGAGAATTCTTTGACAGTCTGGTGTTATGAGGAAGATGATTTTTATTATTTGTCAGAAGCTGCGAAAACCTTTTATAGTCGCTATGGCGTTGCAGTTACGGTAGAACAGAGAAACCCAACTGATTTTTTACAACAGGTGAACAACGCAGTGGTGGAAAAGAAAGGACCGGATTTGTATCTTACTACAAATGATCAGTTAAAGATTGCTTATGAAGCCGGGCTGGCACAGAACAATACCATATTTTCGGACACGTATTGGGAACGATACTTCCCGGAAGTAACAAAAAAAGCATTGACAGTAGGGGAAAAGACCATTGGATTTCCGTTGTACCTGGATACGTATTTTCTTTTTTATGATAAAACAGTGGTATCTGAGAAACCCACTACCCTGGATGATGTGTTAAATTTTGCGGATACCTTTGCAGATGAAGGAAATGAGCGGGAAATCTTTAATTTTGATGTATCCGATCCATATTATAGTTTTATGTTTATGGGAAATTATGGTAACTTTTTTGGAGAAAATGGGGATAACTATGAGGAATTTCAGGTGAATTCTGCAGACACCATAAATAGTATGAGTTATTATCAGGCCTTTGGTGAGTTTTTGTCTGTAGAATATGAGAATTCCAATGAAGAAGTTGTTTTAGAGGGATTAATGGAAGAAAAACTGATTTTTGCCATTGGAAATACAAAAATGTATGAAAAAATAAAGGAAGGAATGGAGGAAACAAAAAACAATTATGCCATTACCATGCTTCCGGATTTAAATGATACCTTAAAATCAAAAGGTATTTCCACAACCACTACCGTGGTGGTTTCTCCTTATTCGAAATACCGGCAGGAAGCAGAATTGTTCGGTGCATATTTAGCTTGTGAATATGTTGAAGCACAGTATTCTTTGAACGGAAAGATTTCACCATGTAAGATGGTGGAATATACGGATACAGACTTAAATTGTATCATTGCACAGTATGAAAAAACTCTTCCGGCACCAAAAGTTCTGGCGATAGGAGATTTTTGGAGTCAGGCACAGATTCATTTCCAGAAAATCTGGGAAGGAGAAGATGTGGCAACGGAGCTAAATGAATTTCAGACATCCATAGAAAGCAGGCAATAGCAAACCGTGAATCCTTGAGATAAACGTGATTGCCGGCGAGAACAGGAATGTTTTAAACAATAATGGATAAAATTTCACGAAAAAAAGATTGTAAAATTATCGTAGATTAGTTACAATAGAATATGTGTGAAGATCAAGAATAGACGCAAGGAAAGGAGAATTCATTGCGTCATTCTTTTATTATTTTAGGTATATTGTTTTCGCTGATTTGTTTTTGTACCGGTTGCGGCGAAAAAGAATTAGAAACAAACCGGGTGACAACTGAGACTTTAGAACAGGGATTTGATACGAAAGAAAATGAGGATGAGACGTTTTTGGTTACATTTTACATTTGTGGGCAGGTTGAAAATCCAGGAGTGTATAGTCTTCCCGATGGTAGCAGGGTAGAGGATGCTATTCATGCAGCCGGAGGTGTTTTAGAGGAGGCAGATATGAGTCAGGTGAATCTGGCCAGACGTGTGAAGGAAGAAGAGCAGATTGTAATTTATGCTAAGGGTGAACAAGAAGCATTGCCGGCGGATGATAAGATTCATTTAAATTTTGCCACAAAAGAACAGTTGATGACATTGACAGGCATTGGTGAAAGCAGAGCCATGGAAATCATTGCTTATCGGGAGGAACATGGAGGCTTTCAATCAAAAGAAGAGTTGATGAATATTTCAGGAATAAAAGAAGGAACTTATAATAAAATAAAAGATGAGATTGTCTTAGACTGATACTTAGAATATGGGGAATAAAAAATGGATAGAAAAGTTTTAGTAGTTGATGATGAAAAATTGATTGTAAAAGGAATTAAATTCAGTTTAGAGCAGGACGATATGAAAGTAGATTGTGCTTATGATGGAGAAGAAGCATTAGAAATGGTGAAACAGAATGAATATGATGTGATGCTTCTTGATATTATGCTTCCTAAGATGTCTGGGCTGGAAGTGTGTCAGCAGATACGGGAATTTTCTGACATTCCGATTATTATGCTTACCGCAAAAGGTGATGATATGGACAAGATTTTAGGCTTGGAATATGGGGCAGATGATTACATTACAAAGCCTTTTAATATCTTAGAAGTAAAAGCCAGAATTAAGGCAATCATGCGAAGAAGAGCTACTAAAAACACTACGAAAGATACCGGAAAACAGAAACTAATCCGAGGTTTGATGATTGATGTAGAAGCAAGAAGGGTTACTGTAGATGACAAGCCCATTAACTTAACAGCCAAGGAGTTTGATTTGCTGGAATTATTAATTTTTAATGTAAATAAAGTTTATTCCAGGGAAGAACTGTTAAAAACTGTCTGGGGAGAAGATTACCCTGGTGATGTCAGAACAGTAGATGTGCATATTCGAAGATTAAGGGAAAAAATTGAAAAAAATCCGGGAGATCCGAAGTATGTTCAGACAAAATGGGGTGTAGGTTATTATTTCCAAAAATAGTAAAGAAGGAGACGTAGGATCCAGTGATGAAAAAACTATTTTCGAAAATTAAAAGTATGAAGTTCTTTGTTGGAATTTCCTTCTTTACCTTAGTGATTGTATTAATTACATTTTATTCCCAGATTGTTCAGCATTCCTATGAAAAGAAATCCTTAGAGCTAAGAATTTCCTATGTACAAAGTCAAAGTAATATTTTGGCGTCCCAGTTGTTAGCGTCCAATTTTGTGATAAACGGAGAAAATACAAAGGACTTAGAAGCAGAGATTGAGCAGCTGGCCAGTGTATTGGAAGGCAGGGTTATTGTAATTGACTATAATTATAAGGTGATTAAAGATACTTATACCATCCAGCAGGGGAAATATATTCTGTCGGAAGATGTATTTCAGATTATGAGGGGTGGGAAATACGAACCATATGAACATAAGAATCATTACATCAAAGTGTTTACACCGATTATAAGCAGCACTGATGGAGAATGCAAAGGTGTTATCATTGTTACGGCGCCTACCAGGGAAATTGAAGCTACCAGTGAGTATGTAATAGAAAAATCAGATAATTTATATATTATCAGCATCATTCTGGCATTGCTTTTCGCCTGCTTAATTGCAGTCATTACCACAAAAGATTT
>JAFPAZ010000110.1 GCA_017390645.1 Lachnospiraceae bacterium | reverse complement strand
TACTTAGAAATACCACAACAAAATATGGGCATTTTATAGAAATCACCCCTATCCCGTAGTATTAATTTCCTTGATACGACTGCCTCAAAAAACATCTGGATCCGTCTTCTCAATCTACTCCTATCATACCACATTTTTCATATGATAAAAAGACATTATTCTAAATATTCCATAGGATTTTGTGGCACACCATCCTTATTCAATTGAAAAAATACATGACATCCTTCTTTTTTATAAAAGCTGGATGGACTAGAGGCTAAACCAATGACAGTATTGGAATTTACCCTTTGGCCTTCCTCCACACGAACCTCTTTTAACTGCCCGTATTTCGCTACATAACCATCTCCTAAATCCAGGGTTACCACCATTCCATATCCGCTTTCTTCCTGTACAGAAACCACTTTCCCTGATGCCCCCGGAATAACCTCGGTTCCTTCTACCGTCTGAATTAAAATTCCCGGATTTGTTTTGTATTGGTCTAATGTAACATAATAAACCGTTGCATCCATGCTAAATGGTAAAATCACATTTCCCACTACCGGCCATTCCATAGGCATATTGGTATCAAAATGTAATTCCCCTTCATTTACAGAAGTCTGTTGTTGTGTTCCCTCTTCCGAAGAGGTTTTATCCTGACTTTCTTTCTCATTTTCTTCCTGTGTCACATTCATGGTTTCATTTTTTTGTCCCTCAGGTGTAGACGGAATATCCAGTTCTACATTATTACTGATTACTTCCTGTTGGGAATCACCCTCAGTGCCCATATCCTGTAAATCAAGTGAATCACCCTCATTCTGCACCAATTGTATTTTTTCCTGGTCTTCCTGTAAGTCCATCACTTTATTGTTAAGCTCCGTTTTCTTATTATAACTCACTACCAGAGCCCCTAACGCAAGCACTCCTGCTGCAAGCATAAAATAATATCCATTCCTTCTTATAAAAGTCAAAAAACCTTCCACTTTTATCATCCTCCTATCTTTAAATTATAGATAGAAGTATTCCCAATTTTTTTCGTTCTATACATCCTTTTTTTACGATAGTCAGGTACTTTTTGCCTTGGAGTAAATTGATAATTGCGAAACCATCAAAAACATATGTTAAGTGATGAAAAAGAAACAAATACATAAGCAGGTGCTTGTTCAGCCGTCGGTACTTAATGAGCAGCTTGCTGCGAATTTAGTACCGCTACGAGCTGAACGCAGCGAAAGCGTGCCTGCAGTGTTTTGTTTCTTTTACATCACTTTCACATAAAATATTATGGTTTCGCAATCACCTATTGGAGTAAATCTGCTTTATTTTCGTCCCAGGATAATAGTAGGATAAAATTTCCTCGTAATCTCCCTTTTGCAAAGAAGCACCATATTGGCTCATCCCCAAAGGTACCCCCTGTCCTAATGTCACAATTCTCACCTTATCGTTAAGATATTCCAGATAGAACACCGGCGACGATAATTGCAATTTTTCCATGGCAGTTGCTGTATCCAGAATTTCTCCCGCCACAAACAGTTCTTTCACATATCCGTGTTCTGTCATTTTCTTTACAAAAAACTGTTCTTCTAAAGTTTTCTCTGAAAATTGAATGCCCAGTAAATCCTGTAACTGGGTTTTATCATACTCCGCCATTTTTATACAGTTCTTGTCTTCAATCTCTTTTTCACTTTCCAGCTGTGCTAAATATGGTATTTCCTCTTCCGATACTTCCTTTGCACTAAGTATCATTCCTCCATTTCCTTTATGATATTTCACTAAAATATAATTTTCTTTATAACAAAGCGTTTCTCCAGCCGTTAACGCAATGGCCTGCCGGAATTTTTCTATATTTGCTTCATACTTTTCCTCAGTCCACAACTCCTTTAATTCACTTTCTCCCATATACCACTCTCCTAACTCTTCCGGTGTGAACGCACTCCCTTCGCCACATAACCTGGTTCGTAATAAAACTGCCTGAGCTTTTATTACTTCTATGGGCATATCAGCGTCTATTTCTGCTGGAAGAATTCCTAAAAGATAAGTTTCCAGATTCATGGTCTCCTTCCCATCCTGTAGGGCAACTTCCAAGGAAATATTATAATTTAACTGTTGTGTCTGCTGCTTCATGCTCCCCACTCCATTCATCCCCCAGGTAATGGCATAAGGAATGAGTAAAAGTGCCGCAACAAAAGCAAAAGCCGAAATTATCATATCTTGTAATTTCATATTATTTTCCACCCTCTTATTTCTTATATTCACTACAGTTTTTTTATTTTCTTTTGTTCTATTCTTTTGTTTCTT
>JAFPAZ010000109.1 GCA_017390645.1 Lachnospiraceae bacterium | reverse complement strand
TCATAAATACTATGTGGTACATCTGGTTCTGTAATGTACGCTTCATAAGCCGCATCATAAAGAATGATAGAACCATTCTTATTTGCATAATCCACCCATTCCTGTAACCTATGTTTTGAAATGGTCATACCCGTTGGATTGTTTGGGAAACATAGATAAATTAAATCCGGTACTTCCTTTGGTAATTCCGGAATAAATCCATTGTCTTTTAAGCATGGCATATAAATCAGATTGTCATATCCTCCGGTAACCGGATGAAAGGCTCCGGTTCTTCCTGCCATAACATTGGAATCCACATAAACCGGATATACCGGGTCACAGATGGCAACTTTGTTATTTAATGCGAAAATTTCCTGAATGTTTCCCACATCGCATTTGGAACCGTCGGAAATGAAGATTTCATCTGCATCAATGTTACAGCCTCTTGCCTGATAATCCTGTTTTGCAATGGCCTCTCTTAAAAATTCATAGCCCTGTTCCGGACCATAACCCCTGAATCCTTCTTCTGTTCCCATCTCGTCTACTGCTTTATGTAGAGCCTCTATAATAGATGGTACCAATGGTCTGGTAACATCACCGATGCCAAGTCGGATGATATTTGCCTCTGGGTTACTTTCTTTATACGCATTTACCTTTTTTGCAATAGTTGAAAAAAGATAGTTTCCTTGTAGCTTTAAATAATTATCATTGATTTTGTACATCATTTACACCTTTCCTTCCTTTTGTTTTGGGGTAATTTTGACTTTCTTGTTTATCCATCACAATTCAAAAGCAATATCATCTGTGCAGTTTCTACCATATTCGTTCCGGAATCCATGCTGCATTTTTGGATATACCGGAAGGCTTCCTGCTCCGTCATGTTATTACGTTCCATTAACATTTTCTTGGCCCGGTCAATTTCTTTTTGTTCCTCAGCACTTCTTTTTTTCGGCTTTGACTTTTGTTTTTTTATCTTTCGTTCCAGCTGATATAACATCATCTCAACGGTATGAATAAAATCCATGGATTTTAATGGCATAGTTAATGTCATCACACCTTCAGGACAATGTTGCAGCCCTTCGTAGGACGTAAGGATTAAGAGTTCAAAATACTCTGGCAGATATTCCGCCAGTTTGTTGCAGTACATATCCGGTAAACTTCTTCCACATATTACAATTCCACTATCCAGACTATGTACTTTCGTTAGCACACTAGCCGCGGTAGTACATATCGCTGATGATTCCAGCCCACGACGTTGTAATATTGCACTAATCTTTTTCGCATCATCAATTTTGGGCATTGCCACAATGATACTGCCCATATATTTCTACCTCTCTATACTCGATACAAATATTTTTCAATTTCCCAGTTTGAAACCTGTTCCATGTACTCATTCCATTCGCTGATTTTCTCATTTTCGTAGATTTCCATAAAATCAGTTCCCAAAACCTTTTTCATCATTTCATCTTTCTCAAAATAATGTATGGCTTCGTTTAAAGTAAGTGGTAACAGCTTCGTTTTTTCTTTCTTCTTGGTTGTTCCATCTACTGGAGCACCTGCCTCTAAACCTTGTTCCATTCCTTCCATTCCGGCTGCAAGACACACCGCAAGGGCAAGGTAAGGATTGGCAGAGGAATCCGGAAACCGAAGTTCGATTTTGGTATCTTCCCCCAGACGTTTTCTAACTCTGACACAGGAGTTTCCATGTTTTTCGGACCATGTAATCTCTTTTGGAGCATGAATTCCGGTGCAGATTCTTTTATAGGAATTAATCAAAGGATTGGTAATGGCACAAAGACCTTTGGCATGAGCCATCACACCTCCGATAAAATGTTTTGCTTCCTCATTGATTTCCTTATCTTTTGAATTGAAAATGTTTCTTCCATCTTTGTAAACAGAAATATTTAAATGCATTCCGGAGCCTGCTACTTCATTCTTTGGTTTTGGCATGAAAGTCGCATGCAGGCCAAAGCGTTTCGCAATGGATTTTACTGCAGACTTAAATGTCACAATGGAATCTGCGATTTGTAATGCTTCTGATTCCTTAAAATCAATTTCATGTTGTGCGGGAGCTTTCTCATGATGGGAGGATTCTACTTCAAATCCCATTTCTTCTAAAGTCAACACAATATCACGTCTTGCATTTTCTCCAAGATCCAAAGGTCCTACTTCCATATATCCTGCCTGTTCATGGGTAATGGTGGTAGGTAGCCCATTTTCATCTGTATGGAATAAAAAGAATTCACATTCAGGGTCAATGTAAAAAGTATATCCTTTTTCCTTTGCATCTTTAAGCACCTTTTTTAAGATAGTTCTTGGGCTAAGTCCACAAGGCGTTCCATCTTCGTTATAAACGTCACATAAAAATCTTGCTACTTTTCCTTGCTGTGGTCTCCATGGAAGAATTACAAAAGTATCCAAATCCGGGGCTAAGTAAAATTCTTCCCCGCTCTTATATCCTCCATATAAAGCAGAACCATCAAATACATACTTACAATCAAGAACCCTGTTTAACTGGCTTTTGGTTACTGCAACATTTCTTAAATTTCCAAACATATCTGTGAATTGTAGGCGGATAAATTCAATTTCTTCCTCTTCCACTAATTCAAGAATATCTTCCTTTGTTTTCATCTTCCTTCTATTATCTCCTTTACATGTTTTCTTATTCTTTAGGTAATTGCGAAACTATCATACTTCTATGTAAGCGTGATGTAAAAGAAATAAATCAACGCAGGCACGCTCTCGCTGCGTTCGGCTCGTAGCGGTTCTAAATTCGCGGCAAGCCGCTCATTAAGTACCGACGGCCGCCCAAGCACCTGCTTATGTATTTATTTCTTTTACATCACTTAATATACGTTTCGCATGCCTTATCATTTTACCTCGAGCCTGCCTCTTTCGTAAAGTCATACTTTATTGCGGCTTCTACCAGGCCTTTAAACAACGGATGTGCCTGGTCGGGTCTTGACTTAAATTCTGGGTGTGCCTGAGTTGCTATGAAATAAGGATGTTTCGAAATTTCTATCATTTCAATGATTTTTCCATCCGGTGAAATTCCGGATAACGTTAATCCTGCTTCTGTAAGGGCTTCCCTATAATCATTGTTTACTTCATATCTATGTCTGTGACGCTCGGATATTTCCTGTATGCCGTATAATTGTTTTGCCAGAGAATCTTCCTTTAATATACATGGATAGGCTCCTAATCTAAGAGTTCCACCTATGTCTGAGACCCCATTTTGATCCGGCATCAAAGCAATGACAGGGTTCGTAGTATCAGGGTCTAACTCAATACTTGCCGCATCCTTAAGCCCCATTACGTTTCTAGCATATTCCACAATCGCAAGCTGCATTCCAAGACATATTCCTAAAAATGGGACATTTTTCGTTCTTGCGTACTGAATGGCAAGTATTTTTCCTTCCGTCCCACGACTTCCAAAGCCTCCCGGCACAATGATTCCATGAATTCCTTCAAACACAGTTGCTACATTTTCAACATTCAATTCTTCTGAGTCCACCCAGACAATCTCAACCTCTGCCTTATTTGCAATCCCACCATGTTTCAATGCTTCTACCACACTTAAATAAGCATCATGAAGTGCTACATATTTTCCTACAATGGCAATCTTTACTTTTGAAGTAGTATTCTGAATAGCATATATCATATCCTTCCACTTCGACAAATCCGGCTCCGGACAAGGAAGATGGAGACATTCACAGGTTGCCTGGGCTAATTTTTCTTCTTCCATTAACAACGGAACTTCATATAAGGAAGATGCATCTAAGTTTTGCAGTACATGTTCCTTTTTCACATTACAGAACAATGCAATTTTACCTTTTATCTGCTCGTCCAAAGGATAATCCGACCTGCAAACAATAATATCCGGCCAGATACCCATGCTTTGTAATTCTTTTACACTCATCTGGGTTGGCTTTGTCTTCATTTCCCCGGAAGCCTTTAAATAAGGAATCAAAGATACATGAATTAAAATCGCATTTTCCCTTCCTACCTCTGCCTGAAACTGCCTGATGGCTTCTAAGAAAGGCTGACTTTCAATATCTCCTACGGTTCCTCCTACTTCAATAATGGAAATGGTTTCTTCCTCTTCTGATTTTGCTTTATAAAAACGGTCTTTGATTTCATTTGTAATATGGGGAATTACCTGAACCGTTCCTCCACCGTAATCTCCATGTCTTTCTTTATTTAATACCGACCAGTAAATCTTACCAGTGGTTACGTTGGAGTTTTGATCCAGATTCTCGTTAATAAATCTTTCATAATGTCCCAAATCTAAATCGGTCTCTGTTCCGTCATCCGTCACAAATACTTCTCCATGCTGAATCGGATTCATGGTTCCAGGATCTACATTAATATAGGGATCAAACTTCTGCATGGTTACATGATAGCCTCTGGCTTTTAGTAACCTTCCTAATGATGCTGCTGTGATTCCTTTTCCCAGACCGGATACCACGCCTCCGGTTACAAATACATACTTTACCATCCCTTTTGCCTCCAAATCCTTGGTATGTCATGTGTTGTGATTTCTAATCTGTACCTCGTGCACATATTTATTTTTATCTACAGGAAATTCAAGAAGTTTCCCGGCAAATAAAAAAGGCGTCAAATAGACTTGCTTACGCAAATCTATCTGACACCTTTGTCAATCAATACATATTTGGTATTATAACTATTTCCTTTGAGTTTGTAAAGATATTTTTTATAATAACTATATTTGATATTTATAAATAACATTTATTAAAATTATGTTGTGTAAACATATCACTTATGTTATCATTTATCCAGTGGGAACGGTTACCCCTTGAGAAAGGGGGGAATGCCTATGCAGTATGTTACATATGAAGACTTAATCCAAATCGGATTATTTATTGTAGCACTTATAGGTCTCGTTTACGAGATATGTCATCATAACGACAAAAAATAACCGCCCCGTAGCAAGGTTTGCGGTTATTTTTTAATCTCAAATATCTGCAAGGGGTACAACTTAGTACCACTCTTTATAAAAACATTATAGCATATAGAAAAAATGAAAACAAGTTAAATTATAAAAGAATCTTATCCTTATGATGACATATGGTAACTGTTCACGTGTGAACAGTTACTGACATATCCTTGCTTAACTCTTTTCCTAAACGGTATATTTTATTCATATGCCGCTCTCTTAACTCACCCTGATATCTTCTGCTTACAGGAACTTCTCTTCCTTCTCCAAAGCAAATGACTTCTTTCTTAACTTCCTTGATTTTATCAAAATTC
>JAFPAZ010000108.1 GCA_017390645.1 Lachnospiraceae bacterium | reverse complement strand
GCGCATAAAATCAAAGTTTCGTCCATAGGCAGGGTAAAAGAACCGTATCGCTTGATTCCATTTTTTTCTCCCAAAGCTTTCTTGATTGCCTGTCCTAATACAATTCCTACGTCTTCAATAGTATGATGGCTGTCTACATACAAATCCCCCTCTGCCACCAGACGAAGATCAAAGAATCCATGTCTCGCAAAACTCGCAAGCATATGGTCAAAAAAACCAATTCCGGTTGCTACTTCTGCGATGCCGCTTCCATCGAGATTAATTTCACATTTAATATCCGTTTCTTTTGTTTTTCTTTCTACTACTGTAATTCGTTGCATAAATCTGCCCCCTTTATTCAAAACGAACCCGGATGGAATTTGCGTGAGCTGTCAATTGTTCTGCTGTCGCAAATTGTTCAATGTCTTTGTGTAATGGTTCTAAAGCTTCTTTAGAAAAATATATGATGCTGGATTTTTTGATAAAATCATCCACACTTAATGGTGAAAAGAATTTCGCAGTTCCATTTGTAGGAAGTACATGATTTGGTCCTGCAAAATAATCTCCCAATGGTTCAGAACTATATTCCCCAATAAAGATGGCACCGGCATTTTTAATTTTAGTCATGACCATAAATGGATCCTTTGTAACGATTTCCAAATGCTCAGAAGCAATTTCATTGGTTACCTGAATCGCCTGCTCCATATCTTTTGCAACTAATAAATATCCGTAATTTTCTAAGGATTTTTCCATAATTTCTTTTCTGGAAAGTGTTTCTACAAATTTATTAACTTCTTCTTCCACTTTTTTTGCCAATTCCATGCTGGTAGTAACTAAAATTGCACTTGCTAATTCGTCATGTTCTGCCTGAGACAATAAATCAGCTGCCACAAACCTTGGATTTGCAGTTTCATCTGCTAATACCAGAATTTCACTTGGTCCTGCAATGGAATCAATACTTACATGTCCATAAACAGCTTTTTTGGCCAATGCAACATATATATTACCAGGTCCTACAATTTTATCTACTTTTGGAATGGTTTTGGTTCCATATGCCATGGCTCCAATTGCCTGAGCTCCACCTACTTTATAGATTTTATCTGCACCAGCTTCTTTTGCTGCGACTAAAGTTCCCGGATTTACTACTCCTTCCTTATTTGGAGGTGTTGTCATAATGATTTCTTCCACTCCGGCTACTTTAGCGGGAATGATGTTCATAAGAACCGAAGAAGGATAGGCTGCTTTTCCGCCCGGAACATAAACGCCCACTCTTGATAAAGCAGTTACTTTCTGACCTAACATACTTCCATCCGGCTTAGAATCAAACCAACTGTATTGACGTTGTTTTTCATGATACTCTCTTATATTCTTAATAGCTTTTTTAATCACCTCTACCAAAGAAGAATCTACACTGTCATATGCTGCCTGAATTTCTTCTTCTGTAACAAGGATATTTCCTTCATTAATATCAGCTTTATCAAAATTTTTTGTATATTCGAATAAGGCAGCATCGCCTTTTTCCTTTACATTCTCCAGAATCTCTTTTACTTTTCCTTCGTATTCACCATAGTTATTTGGGCTTCTTTTTAAAAGATCGTTTAAAATATTAGAAATTTCATTTTCATTTAATTCTATGATTCTCATTTTTATCACCTTTAACTTTCTATCGTGCTATGTTATGTGCTTTAATTTGTGTTGCAGCCTAGGTAGAACCTACTTTTTTCAAGTCGATTCATTTAAGTCAATTCATTTTCTTCCTGCAATACTTTTTTTAAATCCTTTATTAACTTGCTAATTCTATCATGTTCCATCTTCAAACTTACTTGATTTACTACAATACGAGCCGATAAATCACAAATTTCCTCTAATACCTGTAATCCATTTTCCCGTAAAGTCGCTCCGGTTTCTACAATATCAACAATAACCTCGGATAAACCAACAATTGGCGCCAATTCCACCGAACCATTCAGTTTAATCATTTCCACAGTTTGATGTCGTACATTATAAAAATAATCCTTTGCAATATTAGGATATTTACTTGCAACACGAATCAGTTCATTCTTTTTTAATAATTCCTTCGCGGATTCCGGTCCACACACACACATTTTGCATTTTCCATATCCTAAATCCATTACTTCAAATAAATTTCTTCCTTCTTCTAGTATCGTATCCCTTCCTACTACACCAATGTCTGCAGCACCATATTCTACATAAGTGGGAACATCTGTAGCTTTTGCAAGAAAAAATTTTACCTTCAGTTCTTCATTAACAAAAATTAATTTTCTCGTCTCCGGATCCTTCATTTCTTCACAGGTGATTCCTATCTTTTCCAATAATTTCAAGGTTTTCTTTGCTAAACGTCCCTTTGCCAATGCAAATGTTAAATATCTCATAATTTGACCAAGCCTTTCTGTCGTATTCTGTCCCAAAAATCAATGTTCTAAATAAAATCCTTATATTCTGCCTTTTGTTCTTCTCCCGTTTCTACATCATAAATACTAATTTTATCTGCATGCTCAAAATAAAACACTCTTGAATAATGATTCATTTTTGCACATTGTAAATATTCTTTCATGGATTTTTTGGAAGATTTTCTGGTTAATGCAATATTTTCTCCTTTATTTCTGCACTCACTGGCAAATTTAACTGCTTGTTGCTGATTTGCCCTTTCATATAAACACATACTAGCCTGAAAATCTGTTTTAATGTCTAATTTCTGACGGTTCATAGCAGCCAAAACATCATCCACAACAAATGAAAAACCAATAGCAGGAATATCCTCGCCAAACTGTTTCATCAAGTTATTATATCTTCCTCCACGAACCACAGCATCACCAATTCCGTATGTATACCCTTTCACAATTACTCCTGTATAGTAATCATATCTGCTCAGCATTCCCAAATCATAAGAAACATATTTTTCATATCCAAAATACTGTAATGCCTGATTTACTTTTTCTAATCGTTCCAAAGCCTCTTTCGAAACTTTATTATCTGCATATTTTTTTGCACTTTCGATTACTTCAATACCACCATTCAATTCATCAATAGAAATAAATGCCTGGGCAATATTATCTTTTAAATCAATTTGTGTGATTTTTTGTTCCAATCCAAAGAAATTTTTAGTATTAATGAATTCCTTAAACTCAAGTTCTGTATTACTGTCAAGTTTTGCCTGTTCAATCAAACCTTTAAAAAAGCCAACATGTCCAACAGAAATTTGAAATTCTTTTAATCCTATTGCTAAAAAACCTTCAATAATGGTTGCGATCATTTCAGCATCTGCAATAGAAGTATCGTCACCAAAAAGCTCAGCCCCTAAATTAGTGGTTTCTTTTAATTTTCCCTGATATTTTGGACTGTTAATAAATGTATTTTCACAATATCCTAAACGAAGCGGCATATCCTTTTGAGAAAAATATTTCGATACGCATCTTGCAATAGAAGGTGTCATGTCCGGTCTTAATACTAAAGTATTGTTGTCGCGATCAAAAAATTTGTACATATCTTTTGAAATCGCAGAGCCTTTTTCATGATTAAAAATATCAAAAAACTCAAAGGTTGGTGTCTGTATATCCTGGAAGCAATGTCGCTTTAATACATCGTGTAGTTTCTCTTCAATCCATTCTTTTTTTCTAAATTCTTCTCCGTAAATGTCTCTTACACCTTCTGGTGTATGTAACAAACCATCTTTCATCATCATGATATTCTTCATTTCCTTCCTGAATTCTTTAATGATTTACCGAACTAAAGTGCTCATTCAACAAAGATAAATCTTATCTATTATAAAAAAAAGACCTGATGATGTCAAGTCTTTTGCAAGGTATTCTATGTTTCAGAAATAATACTCCGTTCCATCAAATCTTTATCCAGACATTCCAAATAAGATAAATATAATCCCTTTCTCTCGATGATATACTCAGGATTTAATTCATTAAAATTAAAGTTTTTCGCCTTTCCCTCTTTGACTCTTTGAAAAAACAGCTGCATTTCAAAATATCTAAGATAATAATAAACATCTCTTTGTGAAAAATATAATATCAGAAAACTAATTCCCTTTTGTTCCTCGAATTCTTTCATAAATTGAACCTGATGTGGGTGAATATTTGCCAGCGGAAAAGTATCCTTTGCACATTCTTTTGCATCAAACGCAACAGCATACCCTTGGGCAATCCCAATATAATCCACAGTACTTTTCTGATCAAAATATGCTAATGTAATATGTCTGGTTTCTTTATCGATTTTTATTGGTTTTATGGGCGTCGGAATTTTTTGAACCAAAGCAAGTTTTTTTTCACGATACTTTTCGTTGGTTACATTAATTAATTCCTCCAATGACGCTCCACGAAGACCTCGCGAATTCCATGTAGGCATATAAAATTCCTCCTAAAAATCAAACTAATACAAAAATTCTTTTTTAATAAATTTACAGTCTTAACCCATTTTTCATTTTTTGAAACTGTATTGGTAGTGGTGCCGTAAAGGTTTGATTTGATAAAGCATCCAATGCAAAATCATCCGGAAATACAACCTGATAACTATGTAATAATTGAAATTTTAGATTATATTCTTTTTTCATTTCCTGATTGACCAATACATCTCCATATTTACTATCACCAAGAATAGGAAATCCAATGGAAGACAAGCAGGCTCGAATCTGATGGGTTTTTCCCGTAATCAGATGCACTTTTAATAGTGTATAGGTTCCATTTGTTGATACTGGCTCATATTTTGTTAACACATAAGGTAAAGAATCTGATTTTTCTTTTTTTATTTTTACCATATTTTTTTGTTCGTCTTTAAAAAGGTATCCTTCTATTTTTCCCGACTTTTCAACTACTCCCTTGACGATGGTTAAATAATATTTCTGAACCGCACGTTCTCTTAATGCTCCTGATAATTCCTGTAGTCCTTTTAAGGAAATTCCACATAAAACCAGACCACTTGTATTTCTATCAAGCCTGTTGCAGACAGAAGGTCTGAAATTTCTAAGTTCATCCTCATTTAAAATATTCTGTTTCAGTATATATTGAAGTAAATGCTCATTTAAAGAAACATCAGAAGATTCCGCTTTTTGAGAAAGCATTCCAACAGGTTTATTAATAAACATTACATCCTTATCCTGATAGATGATCTCAAGATTCACTATTTTATCAGATACTTGAATTTTCTGACTATGATTACGAAAGGAAGAAATTGTTTCATCAGACAAAAAAAGTTTTACACTATCCTTTTCTTTCAAGATTTCGTTCCCTTGAGCCTTTTTATCATTTAATTTTATGTTTTTTTTGCGAAGCATTTTATAAATAAAACTTTTTGGTGCCAGGTTTAAATATTTTCCAAGCAACTTATCCAATCTTTGTCCTGCTTCGTTGGTGTTCACAATAATTTCTTTCATAATTTCTCCTAAATTCCGCACCACTGCCCTAAACAGACTGATCTAAAAATCGTTGTGACAGGGCATTTACCATTTTAGTATAATCTTTCTCATTTTTTCTCGTTCTTTGTTCCAACTTTTTTAACAGTTCTTTATAATCGTTACAAGGCACTACATTACATTGATAACCGGTTCTATTCATTAGCTCAGTTATCTCACGGACTATCTGTTCTTCTGTCAATTTTGTAAGACCTTTTTCATAAATAAAATAAATCTGATTTTCGAAAATATATATGAGGGGAAGGTAAAACATGCTTTCATTTGTCACAAAAGTCAGTTCTGATAATAATTTTTCATCTTCTTGCAAAAGACGATTCACTGCATCATAGTCTTCCTTAGAAACAAACTCATACTTCGCTACCATAAACCAGTTAATGAGAGATTTTGCAAAAGGAAGACTGGCTAAAATCGGAATTAATACTATAATATGTTTTGTTGTTTTAAGAACTAAAATACAAATCAATGCACCGGTTAGAATTACCAATCCTAGTAAAATCGTTTTTTTTAGTTCTTCCTTTCGATATTTTTGTAAATAACCATATTCTCCTTTGTTCATTTTTCCTATTCTCTTTCTATTTAATAAACTTTAAAATAAATTGGTGTGGCAATATCTTACACAAACAACGAAAAGCTTTCATAGTACCACCATATACAGAAACTACTTTATTGTTTTTGGCATCCAAAAAGGCTTTTTTAATTACCTTTTTCGGATTTGCCATTACAAGCTTTTTATATAGTTTAATCTCTGCTTTTTCCTGTGCAATATCAAAGAACTCTGTTTTTACAGGTCCCGGACATACGGCTGTAACATGAATTTTTCTCTCTTTTAACTCCTGATTCAAAGAGCGTGAAAAACTTAAAACATACGATTTAGAAGCTGCATAAACACTAAAACCCGGCTGAGGTAAAAACGCCGCGCTAGAAGCAAACTGCAAAATATAACTATTTTTCTGCATATACGGTAATGCGATATAAGTCATTCTTGTAAGTGCTTCGCAATTTAAACGAACCATATTGGTATTGTCCTTTTCTGAAATTTCAGGAAAGGAACCGATTTTTCCAAAACCGGAAGCATTTACCAGAAATTTAATTTTCGGTTTTGTTACATTCAAGGCAAGAATTAATTCGTCCTCATCTGCCTCTTGTAATAAATCCATGTTAAAAATCCTGAACTTCACATCGGGATATTGATCTTCTAATTTCTTCATTTCTTCTTTTCTTCTTGCAACCAGCCAGATTTCATCCAACTTCTTTGTATGTTCTGCCAGAAAGCAAGCTGCTTCTTTCCCCATTCCGGAACTAGCCCCCGTAATTAATGCTATTTTCATATTTTACACCAACGTTCCCTTTCTCAATCATTTCTTTTTGTGAACATTTCTTATCGTCTTCTTTTTGCTTTTTGACTTTTTCCCGGCTTCCGTGTTTTGTCTTTTTTCTTGTATTTTTTTCAATTTTGTATTTCCTTTTCCGGCGGATTTATCGTAAGGAAATTTTATATTTGCTCCAGGCTTTTGTTCCCTTTCTTTTTTAGGGCGGATCAAACACTTTTTATCATACCCAATCAAGTCTTCCCTTCCCGCCTTCACTAAAGCTTCGTATACCAAATCATAATTTTTTGGATTTCTATATTGAATCAACGCTCTTTGCATTGCCTTTTCGTGAGGATTTTTCGGAACATAAACTTTTTTCATGGTTCTCGGATCTAATTCTGTATAATACATACAGGTAGAAATGGTTGCCGGTGTAGGATAAAAATCCTGAACCTGTTCCGGCATATAACCTAAATCCCGAAGGTACTCTGCTAACCTGATAGCTGAATTTAATGTGGAACCCGGATGGGAAGACATAAGATAAGGAACTAAAAATTGTTTCTTTCCTAATTTTTGATTTATCTCTTTAAACTTTCGTTGAAATTCTTCATATACCCGGTTTTCCGGTTTCCCCATTTTAGTAAGAACTTCATCACATATATGTTCCGGAGCAACCTTTAATTGTCCACTAACATGATGTTCACACAGTTCCTTAAAAAATGTGTCATCTTTATCATGAATTAAATAGTCAAATCTGATTCCGGAACGAACAAATACCTTCTTTACCTTTGGTACATTTCTTAGCTTCCGAAGAAGATTTAAATAATCTTCATGATTAATTTTAAGATTTTTACATGGATTCGGAAACAGACACTGACGTTCTTTACAAGCCCCATAAGTTAGTTGCTTGTCACAGGCAGTATCCCTGAAATTAGCAGTAGGACCTCCCACATCATGAATGTATCCTTTAAAATCCGGATCTTCCACAATTTTTTTTGCTTCTTCAATTACAGATTCATGACTTCGGCTTTGCATGATTCTGCCCTGATGAAATGTCAAAGCACAAAAATTACATGCACCATAACAACCTCTGTTATGCACAAGACTGAATTTTACTTCTGCTATAGCCGGAATTCCTCCAGCCTCCTCATAAGAAGGATGATATGTCCTCATGTAATCAAGACCATACACAAAATCCATTTCTTCCCGTGATAAAGGTTTTCCTGGTGTATTTTGAACAACATAAACTCCTCTGTCATACACTTCGATTAGCTTTTTCGCTGTAAAAGGATCCGTGTTGGTATACTGGGTATAGAAACTTTTTGCATAGGTTTCCTTATCTTCTTTTATTTCATCATATCCCGGTAATAAAATATAATCATAAATTCCTTCTAGGGATTTCGTCTTATAAACAGTTCCTTCAATAAATGTAATATCTGATACCGGAATTCCGCTATTTAAAGCATCTGCAATTTCAACAATGGATCTTTCTCCCATTCCATAAGAAATAATATCTGCTCTGGAATCCAATAAGATGGAACGCTTTACTTTATTATCCCAATAATCATAGTGAGCCAGTCTTCTTAAACTGGCTTCAATTCCTCCTATAATAACAGGCGAATCAGGATAGACCTGGCGAACTAAATTTCCATATACAATAGTGGCATGGTCAGGTCTTTTTCCAATCACACCTCCCGGTGTATATGCATCTGTTTGTCTTCGTTTTTTGGAAACAGAATAATGATTCACCATGGAATCCATGTTTCCACCTGAAATCAAAAAGCCTAATCTGGGTTCTCCAAAAACCATGATACTTTCTCTATTCTTCCAATCCGGTTGTGGAATCATGGCCACTTTATATCCATTTGCTTCTAGCACTCTGCTGATAATCGCCGGACCAAAAGAAGGATGATCTACATATGCATCCCCTGTAATATAAACAAAATCCGGCTTTTCCCATCCTCTTTTCCTCATATCTTCTATGGTAATTGGTAAAAAATCCATATGAAAGCTCCATTCTTATCTTATTCTATCAAATTTACCGGTAATAATTTCTTCAAAAGAACGCACATAATACCGGGCATGTTTCCTTTTTTCCTCTTCTGTTTCTTGTGAATACTCATCCTCTACTGCACAAGTATCCATTCCGGCTGAAATTCCAGCCTGCAACCCTTTTACAATATCTTCAAACACAAGGCATTCCGTCGGAAGTAATTCCAATTTTTCAGCAGCAGTCAGATAAATATCCGGAGAGGGTTTTCCTTTCTTAACATCACAGGCAGTTACCAGTAAATCTATGTATTCCTCAATTCCCAAACTCTTAAGACAAACAGAAGCCAATTCCCTGGAATTGCTTGTACATATTGCGGTTTTTAAACAATGATCTTTACAATATTTCAGGAAATCCAAAACACCTTTCTTCAAAGAAACTTCATTTTTGTACTTATCATAGGCCATCTGATTCCACGTATTCTTTATTACGTCTAACGAATCAGGAATGTGAAAATTTTCCTTAAAATAAACTGCTGTTTCTGAAAAACTCATACCTTCGATGCATCGTTGTAATCCATCCGGCAGCTCTATACCATATCTTCCAAGATATTCGATGTCAATGGCTTTCCACATCCACATAGAATCAATCAATGTGCCATCTAAATCAAACAACATTCCCCTTTTTCCTCTTAACATACGAATCCTCCACATATAACAAAATTTTTCTATAAAAACAGCAAAGTCAAGATAAAGTATATATTTTTTCATGATATCCTTTGAATTGCGTTACTGTTCATAGGTGAACAGTAACCGAATTGCTACATACTCTACATTTGATCTATTTGAAAAATCAGGAATTATCCTCTAAGTCCTGACGTTTTATCAAGTGTTCGATTTCCTCAGGTGTCAGCTGCCTGTATTCCCCCGGTTTTAATGTCTCATCCAGTGTTAAAGTTCCCATGGAAAGTCGTTTTAAATAAACCACCCTTTTTCCTACTGCCTCAAACATTCGTTTTACCTGATGATATTTTCCTTCCTGAATGGTAACTTCAATTTTCGAAATAGTGCCACTCTCTAAAATCACCAATTTGGCTGGAAGTGTAAGGGTATTTTCCCCTATATCAAGCCCCTCTTTAAATGCTACAACATCCTCATTGGTAATCATTCCCTCTATTTCCGCATAATAGGTTTTGTCCACATGTTTTTTGGGAGAAAGTAATTGATGTGCCAGAGCACCATCGTTGGTAATTAATAATAAACCTTCTGTATCAATATCCAGCCTTCCTACGGGAAATAAATCCTTTCGTACTTTTGTATCAATCAGTTCCAAAACAGTTTTATGCAGGTTGTCTGATGTTGCACTGACACAACCTGCAGGTTTATTTAACATATAATATTCGAATTCAGCATACTGCAAAAGTGAACCATTATAATATACTTTATCTTTTTCAATATCCAGCTTATATTCGGGAGTAACTTTATTTACTCCTTCTACCTGAACAAGACCATTCTTAATTTTATTTTTCACTTCACTTCGGGTACCTATACCTAATTCACACAAAAATTTATCCAATCTCATGGGCTTCATTACATCCATCTCCAACCAGTATGATATTTATTCTTTAATGTTGTACCCGATAATTTCCCCCATCCAAGCGGAAATCCATCCACACAGAACAAAACGTATCCATCCTGCGCACCGGTAATGTCTTCCACTGTTTCTCCTTTTAGATACTTCATCACTCTTGGATCTTCGGCACTGAGTGAAATAGTATTAGGAAATTGGGATTGTTTCAATGCCATAGCAAGCGACTGGCTCGGTTCAAAGCGATTTTTCTTAATCACCCCTAGATAAAGTCCGGACCGAAGAAGCCGTAAACCTTTAATATCAGCCATTCCCTCAGGCAGCCAATATAAATTATCCTTAATTATTTCAAACTTTCCCTCTTTATAAGGTGCATCTAGAAGATTCAAAAAATCTATCACAAAATCAGGCAGTTTTTCTTTTTTATAATGATATTCCGGATATTTTTCGCCTTGGTTCTTTCTTTTATCTTTCAACAAGGCAACAAAATGCCCTTCTCCTTGGACTTTATGTGGCCAAATGCGAACTGTATTACGAAGACTGTCAAGCTGCTTTAATCCCCAATTAGGATTTCCGTCTGCAAATCCCCATTCTTTCGGTAGTTCCATAACTTCCATATCAGGATTCAAATCCAATAAATATTCAATGGATTGTTCATTTTCCTCCGGAGAAAAAGTACAGGTAGAATATAATATCATTCCTCCAGGCTTTAACATGGTAACAACTTCTTTTAAAATATTTCTCTGTAATCCCACAAACAAATCCACACCATTATTTTCCCATGCGGTTATCATAGAATTAGACTTACGAAACATCCCTTCACCTGAACAAGGTGCATCAATTAAAATCTTATCAAAATACCCCTGAAAACGTTCTGAAAGTTTATGAGGAGGTTCGCTTACTACAATAGAATTTGAAATTCCGAACATTTCAAGATTTTTAAGCAATGCCTTTGCTCTGGAATTACTAATATCATTCGAGACCAGAATTCCGGTTCCGTTCAATTTTGCTGCCAGTTCCGTAGACTTTCCTCCTGGTGCTGCACAAATATCTAACACCCTGTCACCCTCTTCCACCGGCATAAAACTAGCAGGTGTCATGGCACTTGGTTCCTGAATATAATAAAGACCAGCAAAGTAATACGGATGTTTCGCAGGTTTCTCCTCTTTATCGTAATAGAAACCATTCGTGGTCCATGGCACCGGTTTAAGAGAAAAAGGTGAAATTTTTAAAAAATCTTCAACAGAAATTTTCGAAGTATTGACCCGTAATCCATGAAAATTTTCTTCTTCCAGTTTTTCTTCATAGATATGAAATTCCTCTTTTCCGATTAATCCTATCATTTTATCTTCAAATTCTTTTGGTAGTTTCATGATTAAAAAAATCCTTTCCCTTTTCTTCTTTCATCCTTCCCCAAAACTAATGCAGACTTTGTGCACGATATCCTTCAGCAATAATATCTAATTCCTTACAAAAACGAATTAGTTGTTCTACGTCATCCATTTTAAACACCCTGTAAAACTCATCCTGAATCTTAATTACCTCACGCTTATTTGCTGCTTTATAAAGATTCTGAATATTACAAAGAATATCCGAAACAACATTTGCTTTAATTTGAAACAAATTCTGCGCATCTGTAATTTCATCCCGTACAGAAGACATTTCCTGATCTAATGCCACAATTGCCTTTGAGGCATTATGTAGTTTCTCTTTTACATCATCCGGAATATTTTTCTTATACTTGTATTGTAAAGAATGTTCCACCGTAGCCCAGAAATTCATGGCGAGAGTACGAATTTGAATTTCACAACAAAGTTTCTTTACTCCTTGTAAGGTATGTACTTCATAGTAAATAATCATATGGTAGCTTCGATAGCCACTTTTTTTCATGTTATTAATATAATCTTTCTCACTTTTTACTTCCATATCTGTTCGTTGACGGATAATTTCTACCACGCGGTCAATATCTTCTACAAACTGACAGATAATACGCACCCCTGCAATATCTTCAATATAATTTTCAATTTCATCATACGGAATCTCTTTTTTCTGACATTTATCCAAAATGCTGGATATCTTTTTTACCCTTCCATTCACCTGTTCAATTGGTGAATATAAATTTGCATTATGAAATTCCTCGATCATATGATTGAACTTCAAAATCAATTCATCTACTGCCAGACGATAAGGGTCCAGCATTTCCCTCCATAATTGAATATCCATAATAATCCTCCAATCCAATCATCAAAGCAATTTACACAACGAAAAACTGTCACATTTTTCACGACAGCCCCATAATTACCTATGGTTATAGTATAGCATATCTTTAGAAAAAAATCTTTATATTTTCGATTATTTCTTCAACTTTTTATTACCATGTATCTGAAAAAATATTTTATTTCGATACATTAGAGGTTACTATTTAGTCACAGATAACAGTAACCATATCATATATCTTAATTGATTGTAATAATTTCATTTTTTTCCACAGCATCATTGTGTTCGACATAAACACATTTCCTGATTTAATTTATAACTGAAATTTATATAAAATTTACTGTGCAATATTAACAATTTAAATTCTTCTTTAATTATAGTATAATTTAAAACAGAAAGAAACAACAAATGGAGGCTTGTCAATATGAAAAAAATACCTTATTCTTTATCTGATTTTGAAGTAATTCGACGTGAGAACTACATGTACGTAGATAAAACCAACTATATTGAAGATTTAGAAAAATTCAATAAAATTGCAATGTTCTTCCGTCCACGTCGTTTTGGAAAAAGTTTACTTACAACCATGCTGGATGCTTACTATGCCATTGATAAAGATTCTGAATTTGATACTTTATTTAAAGGATTGTATATTTACGATCATCCAACCGAAAAAAGAAACAGTTACTACATACTAAAATTTAATTTTTCCGGTTTAACACTAAACACCGGTATGCCGTTAGAGCAACAACAAAACACATTTAAAGAAATTGTAATTCGTAGTATTAAAGAATTTTCATACCGCTACTCCCTTCCAATTTCATTAAATTATGATTCTGCTCCAGCTAGTATTTTAGGCGATTTTATGATTTCCTTCAAAGGACTGGGACTAAAAAATAAGATTTATATTATTATCGATGAATACGATTCTTTTGTAAATGGACTTATTAAAGGAAATTCTAATACCTACAAAAAATCACTGGAAGATGGCGGTTTCATCAAAGCATTTTATGTTGAAATAAAAAAAGCTACAGAACAAGGTGTCGTTGACCGTTTCTTTGCAACCGGTGTAAATCCTATTACAAGATATGAAATATCAGACGAATTTAACGTTACAAAAGATATCAGCTCAAAGAAAAATTTTGCTTCTATCTCCGGCTTTACCAAAGAAGAAACAAGAAAAGTATTAGATGAATGCCTTCCGGAAACTTATAGCGAAGCAGAAAAACTCGAAATTCTGGAATACATCGAGAAACAGTACGGCGGATATAAATTCTGTAAAGAAAGCTCAGAATCATTATGTAATGGTAATTTAGTAATGTATTTCCTTGATCACTTAATTGAACAAGGAATTGCACCGGATAAGGTGATGGATCCAAATGTTATGCATGATTTTTCAAACATTGAATCCTCTCTGGAACTGGTAAATACTTCTCAGAAGTTTGATTTCTTAAAAGAACTATTGGAAGAAGAATGCATCAAGGGACAATTGGTAGAAAACTACAAATCATTAAGTAATAATCCTAAAAATAATTCCATTGCAATTTTGTTCTATAATGGTTATCTGACATACAAAGATTCAGACAAGTTTACATCTACCTTTGTTGTACCAAACAGAATTATTCGTGTTTATTTTGCTGAATATTTCTCAACGTTGGTAAAACGTAACCAATCAAAAGAAGAAAAATAATCAAGAAGAAAGATTTGAAAAAGCACGATAGTTAAAATCTATCGTGCTTTTTTCTAAATAATAATGCAAATCAAACCGCCATTTCCTTCGTTTACAATTTTCTCCATAGTATCCTGCAGTTTCAACTGACTCTCTTCTTTCATCTTCGAAGTCTTAGTTCGAATCCCTTCTTCCACTAATTGTTCTATGGTCTTTCCGAAAATATTTACGTCCCAGATTGCCTCCGGATTATCCTTGGAATCTGCTTCCATATAAGAAATCAAATCCTTTGCCTGCTCTTCACTTCCTACGATCGGTGCAATTTCTGTCGTTACATTTGCTTTGATAAAATGAATAGACGGAGCTACTGCTTTAATCTTTACGCCAAATTTGTTACCATGTCTAATAATTTCCGGCTTATCTAAAGTAATTTGCTCTTTGGTAGGTGCTACCGTTCCGTATCCTTTTATCTGAACATCACATAAAGCATCAGAAACCTTGTCATATTCCCCTCTGTTTTTAGCAAGGTTCTTTAAAAGACGAATGAAATCAAATTCAGATTCAATTTTCATATCCAACATTTGACTCAGCAACTCATAATAGTATTTATCATCCAGTTTTATAATAATATAGGCTGTTCCTGTAGAAAGATCAATATGATCTAATTTAATTTGCTGAATATATTCTTTCTCACCATAGTCATAATCATATACATCCCTCATCATATTCATGGAATGTACCATTTCCATGCCTACCCGTACCATTGCTTCTTTCAAAGGATGATTTTCTTCCATCATTTCTACCCATTTTGGAAGTTGAAACTGTATTTCTAGCAATGGAAATTCTAATAACAAACCTTCCATCATCCGGGAGATATCTTCTTTTCTTAGTTGGTCACAATTCATGGAAATCACTTTTACCTGGTATTTTTCATTTAATCTTTGCTCTAATTCCCTCGTTTCTTTCGAATAAGGGTATAAAGAATTTAAAATTACGATAAAAGGTTTATGTAATGCTTTTAATTCTGCTATGGTTTTTTCTTCTGCTGCTTCATAATCTTCTCTTTTAATCGAACCAAAAGAACCATCTGTGGTAACCACGATTCCTACTGTAGAATGATCATGAATTACCTTTTGAGTACCGATTTCTGCAGCTTTTGAAAAAGGAATATCATAATCAAACCATGGCGTTTTTACATTTCTCTCCTTCTCATTTTCCAGATGTCCCGTGGCACCATCAACCATAAAACCAACACAATCTACAAGACGTACTTTAAAAGATACATCCTCATTAATATGAATGGTAACTGCCTCCTTCGGTATAAATTTTGGTTCCGTTGTCATGACTGTAGTTCCCCCGGCAGACTGTGGCATTTCATCCAATGCCTGTTTCCGGTCAGTCTCATTTTCTATATTAGGCAATACAAACAAATCCATAAAACGTTTGATAAATGTTGATTTACCGGTACGAACAGGTCCTACAATGCCAAAATAAATTTCACCATTTGTTCTTGCTTTCATGTGTTCATAAATTTCAAATGACTGCTCCACAAAAAATTCCCCCTTGTATATACTAGTAAAGTATATGTTCAAGGGGGAATGATTATGCATAAATTTATCCTGCTAATTCAAGAAATATTCTTAAGTGGAATATCAATAAAATTAGCAACAAAAATGTTTTTATATCCTATGCCATTATGAAAAAATTAATACATCAAATCATATAACATACTTGAATTTTCTTCAAATAAAGTAAAATAGTCAATCATCCAGTCACCATTCACTTTTATTACATTAAATTCAAAGGTTTCGCTGATATCATTATCATCACCTGCGATTTTAATCTTCACTTTTAATGTATATCCAGAAGAAACTTTAGCTTTTTCTAAATCTTTAGCGAAGTTTTTTACCACTTTTCCTGCTTTTTTTGCCTTGCCTTCTGTAACATCTAATTCATCTGCCATGTCTTCCCAGTCAGAAGAATCCATGTCATCAATTTCATCAACAACACTTTCAAGATAACCATCATATATATCATGAATGGTTTCTTCAATATCTTCTAAATCATCCTTATCCATTTTTTCTTTCTTTTTGATTTCATAAGAAATTTTTACATCATCACCAAATTCATCTTCCAAAGACGCATATATTTCATCAATACTATCTTCCATTTCTTCGTACATATCTGCTATTTCATCATTATCTCTCATGATTTTCATAAAATCTGAATAAGCATCACCTGCAAAATCAGGTAAAAATACGGCTACAAGTTTATCAAAATCCTTTTCCTGTTTATTTATGGTTTTGCAAATTTTATCTAGTGGTTTTTTATAACCACCACCTAAAGACACAACCAACAACACGCCTAATACAACAACTACTGCAACTGCTGCAACCAAACCAATGAGAGCTTTTTTGGACGAACCATTCACTGGCTGATTAAAAGCATCTGCGTTAAAAACCGGCTGATTATCAGTAGCGTTATAGGCAGACTGATTTGATTGGTAAAATGTATCCTGATTTACCTGCTGTTCCGGTTGATAGTTCATTACATTCTGTGTTACTTCCTGTGTACTGCAGGAACAAACCTCATTTTCTTCTAATTGTTTTCCACACTTAGTACAAAATTTCATAAAATTCTCCTCCGTTAATTTATATATTACACATGGGCAATATCTTATCATATAATGTATTATTTTGTCAAATCCAAGTTATTATAAGTTAACATAAAATTATTCAATCAAACCATCAATTGCAAAAGCATTGCCGTTGCCTGAGGTAAAATAGTCAAACGTCCATTTACCATTCATTTTAATAACGTTAATTTTTGATTTTGATTTCGCAGTACCTGAACTTCCTTTAAATTTAAATTCGATCGTCAAAGAATATCCTTCTGTAATCTCTAAATTTTTATGCTCCTCTTCCGTTTTCGCATATATACCTTTTAATTCTTCAATTTTTTGAGGAGAAGTACTCAAATACGTCGCTATAATAGAGGTATCTGTAGTTTTAAATGCATTAGCTGCCGGTTCAATATTAGCTGTATAAAAAGCATTCATACCAGCCTTACATCGATCCAGTTCTGACTGAGACATTTTTTGTTTGCTTTTCACCTTATATGTAACAACAAAATTATCAAAAAATGTGGTAATACAAATCAAATCTGTCTCACCACACTTTTCTAAGCATAATCCTAAAATATTCAAGTTCTTATTATTAACGTTCAATATTTGTTTTCAAAACCTTAACTATTTCGGTTACCAGTCTTTGGAATACCGGCGCCACTCTGTCCGCAGCCTGCTTTACTTCCAAATGATTTAATGGAGTTTCACTGATTCCGCTGGCTAAATTTGAAATGCAGGATATTCCCATTAATTTAATACCCATATGATTTGCTGCTACTGCTTCACAGGCCGTACTCATTCCTACCGCATTTCCACCTAGTAATTTTGCCATCCGTACTTCAGCCGGTGATTCATAATTAGGTCCGGTAAACTGAACATACACACCTTCCCTTAATGAGATTCCATTCGCATAGGCTACATTTCGGGCCAGATTTTGTAAATCTTTATTATAAATATTGGACATATCTGGAAATCTGGTACCTAGTGAATCATCATTTTTTCCAATCAAAGGAGAAGGTACAAAACTACTAATCTGATCTGTAATTAACATCAAATCTCCAGGTTTCATATCTTCATCTAATCCTCCCGCTGCATTGGTCAAAATTAGATTTTCAATACCCATAAGTCCCATTAAGCGGATTGGCAGTACCACATCTTCCATAGAATAACCTTCATAATAATGTACCCTTCCCTGCATAATTACCACCGGTACATTTTCTACATAGCCAAACACATATCTTCCTTTATGGCCGGACACTGTTGAAATCGGAAAACCTGCAATGCTACTGTATTCTATGGTCTGCACTACCTGAATGGTATCCGCATAATTTCCAAGTCCGGAACCCAATACAATTCCGACAGCCGGTTTAAAGTTTACCTGATTTATCAGACTTTTATAACAATCACTTAATTTGCTCATTTCCTACGCCTCCTAATTCCAAAAATTAGTTCCACTTTCCATTTTCTTATCTCTTAAAAATAATTCTGTCACCGCTTCCGTAGGTGCTTTTTGCTCAAACAACACCTTATTTACCTGTTCTATAATAGGAAGTGGTGAATCATATTTTTTCGATAAGGCATAAGCAGCTTTGGCTGAATAAACGCCCTCTACCACCATTTTCACTTCTTTCATTGCTTCTTCATAAGACATGCCTTTTCCAATGTAGTATCCGGCATTTCGATTACGGCTATGTTTACTTGAGCAGGTTACAATCAAATCACCAATTCCAGACAAGCCATAAAAGGTTTCCATTTTTGCTCCCATTTTTACTCCAAGTCTTGAAATCTCAGCAATTCCCCTTGTCATAAGCGCTGCTTTTGAATTATCTCCATATCCAAGTCCATCATTGATACCGGCAGCCAATGCAATGACATTCTTTAGGGCACCGCCAAGTTCAATTCCTAAAACATCACTGCTGGTATATACACGAAATACTTGATTCATAAACACATCCTGAAGAATTTCACAGGTTTCCTTGTCGGAAGAACCAACTACACAGGTAGTTGGTATTTTTCTTCCCACTTCTTCTGCATGGGAAGGTCCGGATAAAACAGCCACCTGATATCCAGGTAATTCTTCCTTTATGATATCTGTTAAAGTCATAAGAGTATTTTCTTCAATCCCTTTAGCAACATTCACAATAATAGGACTTCCACTTATCACTTCTGCCATTTTCTTTGCAGTAGAACGGACAAAAATGGATGGCACTGCCATAACAACAATATCTTTATCTGTCAAAGCCTCTTTCAAATCAGCAGTTATCTTAATTTCATCTGCAACCTTTACTCCGGCCAGCTTTTCCTTTTGTTCCCGATAAGTAGTAAGCATTTCCACTTCATTCTTATCAATAGACCAAATGGTTACATTATGTTGATTATCATTTAATAAACATGCCAATGCAGTTCCCCAACTGCCGGCCCCAATTACACTAATTTTTTTCAAACCAATTCCTCCCTATGCCTTCTTTTTCGAACCTACTTTATTTTCTGTTCCTTGAATCAATCGTACAATATTTGATTTATGCTTATAAATCGCAATAAATGCCAGAACAAAAATAACAATACTGCCCTCAATGGTTATTTCCATTGGAATCTCAGTTTTCAATTTTACTCCAAACCAGTTAAAGCTGCTTTGAAGAGAAAAAATAACATATTCAATCAAAAAAGCCACTGACATTAAAATAGAACCCAGCGAAACATATCTTGTAAGCAAAAGAGTCATTCCAAAAATTAAAATAGCTATCACACAAATACGCCAGTCCATGGATGCGAAGATTGCAGACATGGCCGCAATTCCTTTTCCACCCTTAAATTTCAAATAAAACGGGAAAATATGTCCTAATACAACACCCAACCCTGCATATGCCAGATATAAATACAAATGTTCCGGCTGTGACTGGGTATATAAGATTCTGACAATACCTAATGCAATCAAAGTCTTGGAAATATCTCCGATATATACAACAGCACCAGCTTTTCTTCCAAGAATTCTTCCTACATTGGTAGTTCCTGCATTTCCGCTACCATGTTCCCTGATATCAATTCCATGTAATCTACCATATATGTATCCTGTTTGGAATAATCCAAAACAGTAACCAATCATTAGACATAAAACTCTTTCCATCTTATTCTTTTTCCTTTCGTTCACGGATAATAAATTTTAGAGGTGTACCTCTGAACCCAAAAGCCTCTCTGATTTTATTTTCAATATATCTTGTATAAGAAAAATGCATTAATTCTTTATCATTTACAAAAATAACGAAAGTAGGTGGTTTTACTGATACCTGGGTAATGTAGTATAACTTCAATCGTTTTCCTTTATCTGAAGGTGGTTGCTGCATAACAACCGCCTCAGAAAGAATTTCATTTAAAACACCGGTTGCAACTCTTAAGGCATGATTTTCAATGACAGCATCCAATAGTTCAAATAATTTTGGCAGACGTTGTCCCGTAGCCGCAGAAATAAAAATTAATTCTGCATATGGCATGTATGCCAAAGTTCTACGGATATCTTCCGTAAATTTATAAATGGTCTTATCATTTTTTTCGATTGCATCCCACTTATTTACGGCAATAATCATAGCCTTACCCCTTTCGTGGGCAATTCCGGCAATTTTCGCGTCCTGTTCTGTAACACCTTCCTTTGCATCAATGACTAAAATAGCCACATTACAACGCTCTACTGCAGATACAGTACGGATGATGCTGTAACGCTC
>JAFPAZ010000107.1 GCA_017390645.1 Lachnospiraceae bacterium | reverse complement strand
TTGATAAATTCTAACAAATAACCGATATAACCTTTATTTGCATATGAAATTCGACGAATCCCAAACTGATAATATTTACCATCCACACTAATATACTTGTATACGCTTTCTTCTCCGTTCCAATCCATCAGATACTCAATACATTCTTTATATAAATAACTGTCTGAAACACAAACTTCATGATCAACACTCCAGGATTTCATTTCCGGAAATAATTTCTTTATTAAGTCATTCGCATTTACGTATCGGTATTTATTATCAAATACGATATATCCGTACTCATTCATCCTTTCTATGGAAGCTGAAATATTAGCAGTCATATCATACATATTAATGCGTTCAAAATATTTATTCAAAAATAAGATTCCAACCAGGTACCCAATGGATAGAAAATCAATATTCGAATGAAAAACACGTTCTAAAATATAAATGAAACAGAAAGAAAATCCTGTTACACATATTGTAACAACTAATCGAAATGATATCTCTTTTCTTTTTCTTAATGCAACAAAAAGATATACTAACATAATTACCGCATATAAAGCCATCATAATAGGATACAATATATGCAACGGACCATATGTTTTAATTAAATAATGATATCCGTTCCCAATTCCAAGTTCTACCTGCTTATAATATATTGTGGAATGTCCAATGGTAAATACAAGACCCATGATTACAGTAGAGTAAAGGAACAAAAAACCGGATAAAATCTTAGGCAGCTTTCCCCCACATAATTTACTTAAAACCAGTACGGTTAGCAAAGGTGCATAACATCCACCCACGTACAGGAACTTATTTGCCCAAATTGCCATTTCAATACTTTCCGCATCTGCCAACATATATCTTCCAAGACAATTAACCGTGACTAAGATACAAAAAAGTAAATAGAAGGAATCTACTTTTTTGTTTTTAATAAGAAAGCTCCCTGTCATAATGAGTGCAAACAAAAACACTAAAAAATAAAACCATGTTACCATTTTACAAATCCTTCCCTTCTCGTATCTTTCATTCGCTTCTTATTATGATTTATGGCTAACAATATTTTTATGTTAACACCTCGTACTGTTTACAGATGTTATCGTACTGTTTCAATAGCTCTGCTTGTAATTCCCTGATTTCTTCGGAAAAATGGTCTTTAGAAAGCTTTTCCATCTCATACGCCAAATCCCCTAGTTTCTTTGCTCCTATGGAATATGCACTGTTTTTAAACCCATGTATCCGTATACAGTAATTTTTATAATCACCTTCTAAGAGGTATCTTTCTAACTCTTGTCTGATGGATAACCGTGTAAAATCATGTAGTATTTCTATGTAAAAATCTTCATCTCCACTGCAAATCTTGAATCCCATTTCAAAATCTATTTCCGGCAGAGTTTTTTGTAACTTTTCGATTAAAGTATCGCTACTTACTAACGTATTCGATGCTTCCTCGACCTCTTTCGTTTCTTTACATTTATCTGGCAAATATTTTATAAACATTTTTTCTAATTTATCTTGTAATATTGGTTTTGATAAAAAATCTGTAAATCCTTCTTTTATATACATTTCTCTATCACCAACAATAGCATTTGCCGTCAACATAATAACCGGAATTCCTTCACAAAGCTTATTCTCTTTCATCAAATGAAAGGTTTCGATACCATCCATCCCTGGCATCATATGATCTAAAAATACCATATCGAAAGACTGTTTCTTCAACTGTTCCAAACACTCTTTACCGCTTTCAGCAGTAAATATCTGCATTTTTGTCTGTTTTAACAGATTTTTAAACACTTTCAGATTCATACTGTAATCATCAACAACCAATACTTTTACATCCGGCGCAACAAAGGATGCATGGTAATCTTTTCTTTCTTTTAAATTCAGGAATCTTTCTTGAAAATTACCCACAGGTTCGTTATTTATTATTTTTTGTTCAACGGTAAAGGAGAACTCACTGCCCTTCCCATATTCACTTTGTATCTGCAATTCACTTCCAAATAAATGTAATAAATGCTGTACAATGTTCATACCAAGGCCTGTGCCTTCTATTTGTCTATTTCTTGTTACATCAAATCTTAAAAAAGCATCATAAATCTTGCTAATATCCTCTTCTTTAATCCCAATTCCGGTATCTGTTACAGCATAATTTAAAAATGCACTTTCTCCCTCCACAGTACACCTTACTTTCAATGTTACGTTTCCTTCTTCTGTGTACTTCACCGCATTCGTAAGCAGATTTATTAAAATTTGTTTTATTCTTTTATCATCACCAAAGTATCCAACGGGTATAGCAGAGTCAATGTCAAAAATTAAGTTCAAGCCTTTTTCTTTTGCTTTTATCTTTGTCATATTATATAAATCATTTAACAAACTTCCGATTTCATAATTTACATTTACAATTTCCATTCTTCCTGCCTCCACCTTGCTGGAATCCAATATATCATCCAGAAGATTTAACAGAAGCAATGAGGATTCTTTGACATCCACTGCATATTCAGAAATCTCTTTCTCATTACTTTCCCTTAAAATCATTTCGTTCATGCCTATGATGGTATTAATAGGAGTTCTTATTTCATGGGAAAACTTTGCCAAAAATTCGCTTTTGGCACGATTGGCTTGTTCTGCTTCCGTTTTAGCTTTTTCTAATTCTTTCGTTAATCTCGCTTTTTCAACACTTCCACTCAAAATATGGTATATACTTCTACATACGGACATAAACCCGACGTAAATCAAACAGCGGGGAAGGACAAAATACAACAAAAGAGAAAAGAGAGGATTGGAATTTACCCCCATCTGGATTAGCTGACCATCTACTGCATAATCTTGACATCTTCCGGTGGTTAACATTAACATGTTTGCATCGCACAAACCATAGTAATATCCTCCAAATACAACAACAATTGTACTTATCACGTTCAGGCAATATACAAATCTCATCAGGGGTTTGGATGAGTATAGTGTTGCATATAAAAATGGCAAAAGGGATATCAATATAACATGATATGTAATAAATATGCCTATTATTGTAAACACTAAAATGCTGCAAAACATGATGAAATATTTCATTTTCTTATTTGATAATGATACAAATCTGGTTATAATATATAGAACGAAATAGATCATCATGGATATTACAAATGGTATCTCCATCAATCTTTGTTCAATCACAAAAATACCACATAGATTTAGCAAAAATGCTATGATAAACACCAACATAATGACCGAAAAACATTTCATTACATACATATTGGCTATATATTCCTTATCCTCAATATAAGTTTCAATTTCAGTGTTTCTTTTATCCTGGTTCATACTTGACTTCCTCTCTCTTATCACCTTGTTTATCATCATACCACCTTTCTCTTTATTACCATAGCTACCGGAGTAATCATTGGAGCTGCTGCCTGTATTTTAAAAAAATTTCAAACCCTCATTCCATCCGTCTTTTCCAAAATACGTTCATAATCATATTAACATAAGACCTTCATTCCTTCAACAAATTTCATTATAACTTTATTCATTAAAATTGAGTACATTTCTCCTATCATTATCCAATGTTTTCACACCTTTTCATTCCCAATTTATCATTTTATCTGTTAGGGTATCACAAATACCATTGCCCCTTCTTCTTTGGTATTATGGACCTTTATCCCTCTTTTTACGAGCCTTTCCAATACTTCCTCACTTGGATGTCCATAACGATTGTTTCCGCAGGATATCACAGCATTTGCCGGATTTATTTTATCTAAGAACAGTTCACTGGTGGAATATTTGGAACCGTGATGTGGAACTTTAAGCAAATCGATATCTTTTGAAACTTTTTTTAGTAATGCAGCTTCTGTCTCTTCGCCGACATCTCCGGTAAAGAGCATGGTTTTTCCATGATAAGATAGCTCCATTACCATTGAGGATTCATTTGCGTTTTCATACGTCCCATCAGTTTTAGGACTAAGTATCTTAATGTTAAAATCGTTTCGATGAAGTTCCATTCCTTCTGTCACAATCATGGTATTTTCTTCTGTCAGATATTGCATTAGTTCACTGTCTTTTAAGTGGTTTTGCGCTGTGTAAGCGGAAATTACCACCTTTTTTATTTTACCCATTTCCAAAAGTTCCACAACCCCGGAAATATGGTCTGCATCCAGATGAGAAAGAAAGGCATAATCAATCTGTTCTATCCCATAATAATCCATGGCAGGAACCAGGACATATTTTCCAAGTTGCTTTTTCGAGCTGCTTCCTCCATCAATGAAAAGATTGATTCCGCCTTCTTGTTTTAGCAAAATACCATCTCCTTGTCCTACATCCAGGACTGCTACATGCAATTTCCCTTGATGATGAAATCCATACATTCCAAAGAAAAAGAAGATCCAAAGACATATAACATAAAAGAAATTTTTATTTCTAAGCTTTCCTTTAAAATGATGCTCATCTGTATTCTTCCTGTCATTTAGAGAATTCCCCAATATATAAAAACTAAGAACAATCAATGCATAATAGACTGCGTACCACCACCATGGGTTATGGGGGATTCTGATTTTATAAAGTGGTAACATTTCATTGATTTCGGTAATAAACCTGATTCCTTCCAGAAAAATCTCGATAAAATTCAGTAAAAATCCTGCTATTTCTGGCAATAAAAAACTGAATATCGACACGAAAATGGAAAAAGTCAAAAAATAGGAAAAGAAAAATAGTACGAAAAAATTTGTGAGAAATGAATAGTTGACCAGATAGTGATTGGATTATGCAAAAACAGGAAATAATCCAAGCTGAACACAAAAACCTGACATAAAATATTGTTTCCAGACAGACTTCCCCTGCCATATTTTATCGATCCATGCCGGAAAAACCGCTAAAGAATAAACTGCAAGAAAAGACAGATAAAAGGTGGAGTGCAGTAATACGAAAGGCTGTTTTACCACTACAACAGCTGCAACCAAAGACAAAGTGGTTAGCATATCACTTTTCCTGCCCATAACTTCACCAATCAGTACGATAAATAACATGAGAAATGCCCGTTCCATAGACACCGAATTTCCTACCATAATGGTATAAAGGAACAGAAAGAAAATTGCCACAAAGGCTGAGGAAAAATAGGATATTCTTCTTTTTCTTAAAAAATGAAAGAGACTCATT
Organism: Lachnospiraceae bacterium; assembly: GCA_017390645.1. Next base: position 2,818 of record JAFPAZ010000107.1, on the reverse strand, counting down.
CCAATACACCCCATATGTAAGCCGGATATGGCGAGAATGTGACTGATTCCTGCCTCCTGATACCGGAGTTTGTCCTCTTCTAATATGCCGGTTTTATCCCCTAGTAGGATTCCTGATAATATCCCTGCATTTTCTGATTTCATAAATTGAACATAGAATTCTTTTAATCTCTTAGAACAGTATTCTGATAACTGATAAAATGGATTTTTATTTTCTTCTAGAATAACGACTTGATCCGAAGTACATTGGTACGAAATTCCAATGCTATGATAATAGTAATTGACATGAAACTCACCTGGATTCGTGGGTTCTGAAAAACAGGATAATTCTCCTTTTACCTGTACTTTATCCCCCTTTTCAACCAAACAAGAACTTGTTGTTACTTTCACCTGAATGGTCTTATCTCCGATGTCTTTTGTTTTAAGATAAAACCAGGGATTCTCTCCTCCAACGCTTTCGGTTACGATTCCCGTGGCATAAATAAAAGTATTCTCCCTTTCCTTTTCCTGATACATTACACTTTTCGCATTTGTCCCGTGGACATAGAAAACCAAGACAATACTGATTAAAAATAAGAAAAACAGACTTTTTTCCTTCCATCCTGCAAGTACAAGAAACAAACTACATAGAAGAATCCCCGGCCATAGTTCCATCAATCCAAATAATTCTGAGAGCACAATAAAAATGGCTGTATATGCCAATGGCCTTTTCTTCATATACCCCCTCCTTTTTTAATTTTACGTTTTTCATACATCACTTCACACAATTTTAATTCTGGCAAGGGTTTGACCAATCTTGCACTTTAAACAAATCTTTCCCAAACCCTTGCCAGCTTTTATGATTCTTCAATTAAATCCAGTTTTCTTTCCAAAAAATCGTCTGATGCCATATTTTCATAATATTCGGCTATCTTTTTTCCTTCAATGGTCAAAGAAACCTTACTTACCGTTGGAAGTTCGATTAAAGAATTTACAACAGCATAAATTTTAACCTCATTTTTTACTCCCTCTAATGATTCTAAAAACTCTTTACTAAGGTCTACATAGCAGACTCCATCTTTAGTAGCAGCTTTATTTACCTTAGTTTTGGCCGGGATACAGGAATACGCTCCTGTTCCACCCGGTCCTGCTATCAGACATTCTAACACAATCTCTTCTATGGAAACTTCCTGACTTAAATCCACAATAACATACTGTCTTACCAGTTTTTCCCCGGAATCATTGGAAAAATATAACATCAATTCTCCCACAGTACTACTTTCCTCTCCTTCATCTACAAAAGAAGTATCATTCAACCGTCCTACGAGATTATTATTACTATCTGTCAACATATTTCCATTTACCTTAAAATCAACAGATTCCACTGACTCCAACTGACACAGACTCTTTACCATAGCAGCCCTTGCAAGTATTTCCTCGTATCCTTGCAATATATTATAGTCTACTTCACATATCACAGAAATATTTGGTTCTGACCACTCAATCCCTGTAATCTTAATGGAGGAAGGGATGGAAGCTAAGTATCCTTCTTCCGTATTACCAAGACATAAATGATTTAAAATATCCTCCGCCTGTTTTTCAATACCGGCATTTTTATTTACATCATAAGGAACTGGTACCAACTGTGTCTGTTCTAAATTTGCATAATAAATTTTTATCTGTCCCTCTTCAATTTCAAGTTTTGTTTCTTCTACTTTGGTTCCATTCCCATCATTACATGCAGTCAGGAAAAACAAACATAATAAAAGACAAATTATTGTTACCTTTTTTTTGGGCATAGTAATCTCCATTCCTTTGGCTAATCCTCAACCATTCATAACTTCTTTCATTCTTAATTTTCCATATTTACTACCTGTCCGGTATAAGTTAAAGGAATTCTCATTGTAAAAGTAGTTCCTTCCCCTGGTTTACTATATAATTTAATTGCACCTTTGTGCATTAAAATCGCATTTCTTGTAATAGATAACCCAAGTCCCGTTCCACCGGTATCCCTGGATCTCGCCTTGTCTACGCGGTAAAATCGTTCAAAAACCTGAGTCTGACAATCCTCTGGAATTCCAACTCCGGAATCTGCAACCTTGACATAAAAATATTTATGATCTGCATTTAGTGAAACTCTTACCCAGCCGTTATCCACATTATACTTAATAGCGTTTTCAATTAGGTTCGAAACCGCAAGAGAAATCTTTACATCATCAATCTCTGCCGTTACCGTTCTAAAACTCTCAAATACAATTTCTATATTTCGTCCTGCTGCCAATGGTTTCAACCGTTTTAACAACAGTTCCAGAAGTTCATTGATATTTACACTGGAAATATTTAAGGCTGTGGCTTTTTTATCCATTTTGATGAGAGACAGCAAATCATTGATAATCTGATTTTCCCGGTCAATTTCTGCCACAATATCTCCCATAAATTCCCGATACATCTCTGCCGGGGCATCTTCCTGAATCAACAAAGATTCTGCCAATACTTTCATGGAGGTAATCGGTGTTTTTAATTCGTGGGATACATTAGACACAAATTCCTGTCTGGAGTCTTCTAAATGATTAATACGATGGATAATCTGGTTCAATGAGGAAGCCAGTTCCTGCATTTCCGAGAAACTTTTAATATTAATTTCGTTATCCTCCATATTATCTTCTGAAACAAGGTCCAGATGTTTTGTCATTTTCTTTAAATCTTTTGTGGTAATGACTGCAATTAAGCAGGCGAAAAGCAATGCCAGAATGATGCTGATAATATATAAATTATCTGATTTTTCTATTACATACTCACTGGTAGCTTCAATTTCCCTGGTAGGCGCCGTAACAATGATA
>JAFPAZ010000004.1 GCA_017390645.1 Lachnospiraceae bacterium | reverse complement strand
TATGAATCGTTTCAGTTTCTTATCCTCTACTTCTCTTCTTACTTCTTCTCATTTACTTCTTCTCTTCTTTTTCTGTTACTGCTCACAGGTAAACAGGAACCTTTTTCCCAATGATTGATCATCTTTTTGAAAACCAATACCGGCATATCACCTGATTGTAAGCTCCGTTCATTACCCTATCACTCATCCTATTCTATTGTTTGTTATAAATCAGCCTTAATCCTTCCAATGTCAGATCCTTATTATAAACGTCAATTTTATCTGTTTCATCAAAGATAATCTTTCCAAGACCTCCGGTCGCCACAACTTTTAAGTCCGGTATCTTAGTTTCTTCCTTTACTTTTTTAATAATATATTCCGTCTGTCCAATGTATCCATAAACCAGACCTGCCTGCATACTGGATATGGTTTCCTTTGCCAATATGGACTTCGGCTTTTTAATTTCGATTTCCGGTAACTTTGCAGCTTCATTCCAAAGGGCATTAGCACAAATCCGGATTCCCGGAGAAGTAATGGCCGCACTTAAGGTTCCATCTTCTGTTACAAAATCATAGGTAGTAGCAGTTCCAAAATCAATCACCAGTACCGGACCACCGTAAATTTCATAAGCAGCTACCGCATCCACGATTCGGTCCGCCCCTACTTCCTTTGGATTTTCCGCACCAATCTTAATTCCGGTCTTAATTCCGGGACCTACATTAATTACCTTCACATTAAAATACTTATAAATGCCATTTACCAAAGAATGCATTAAATTCGGCACAACCGAAGCAATAATGGCTGCTTCAATTTTCTTTGGATCAATTCCCTTTGCCTCTAACATTCCTTTAATCATGACACCGTATTCATCAGAAGTCTTTGAAGACTTGCTCATAAGACGAAAAATACCTTCTAACTTTTCTCCATTATACACACCAATGGTAATATTTGTATTTCCTACATCAATTGCCAATAACATAAATTATTTCCTTTCCTATAACCTTACTCTTCACATTTCAGGATTTCTTTTCCAATCTCTTTTCAAATCTCTTTTCAAATCTCTTTTCAAATTTCTTTTGAATTTCTATCAGAAACACCTGCAATCAATCCTTTCAATCCATGCCCATAATTACAATTGCATTCATGCCTCCAATTATCCATCAAGTTCTTCTAATTCTTCTCCCAGAAAAAATACTTTGTAGTACAATTCTAATGATTTCCAAAGTTCCTTCTTTTCCTCTCTCATCTGCTTTATCTTTAATATGCTTCCTATATCATCATACAATAAATCTTCCTCTGCTGCATTGGTTACAAATTCCAGCATTCCATCCCCATCAAATTCCAAAGTCAAAATTCCCCCAACGTCTTCTGTATACAAAACGCAGGCAATCTTTAATTCGTCCTTTATGGTTTCCGGTAATCCTTCAAAATCTTCATTTAAATAATATTTCTTTTCGTATGCACTGGCACCGCATAATGTTACTCTTTCCTGATACATAAATTCATTCCTGCTCCTTTCCTTTTAAGTATTCTATCCATTCCTTTTTCGTCTTTTCTGCTCCTTGCTCTGTTGGGAAATAAAATTGTTCCCCCATCAAAGCATCCGGAAGATATTGCTGTTTTACATAATGATGCTCATAAGCATGGGGATATAAATACCCCGTATGTCCTAATTCCTTTGATCCGGAATAATGAGCATCTCTTAAATGTGGTGGCACCTGTCCCAAAGGTTTCTTTTTTACTGCTTCCATGGCATTTTGTA
>JAFPAZ010000106.1 GCA_017390645.1 Lachnospiraceae bacterium | reverse complement strand
GAAAGCGATTAACAGCTTAATCAAAGAAGCAGATAATAATCTTTATGCCGGAAAGACTGCCGGAAGAAACAGAGTTGTTTCGTAGAAGAATGGATTATAAGAAAACGTAAAATATAATACGAATAGCGAAGGATATGAGTGACAAGCCTATGGTCTGGTGATGCAGACTGTAGGCTGATTGTTTTATTAGAAGGAGTAGAAGGGCGAAAAAAATTGCACATAGGATTTTCTAACGTTGTAATGAAATAATACTCTGGTGTGAACTATTGAGAAAACTAAAAGCAAAAAAATTAAAAAATACCTTGACATATTATCAAAATGATACTATTATATATTCAACAAGAGATATTATCAATGTGTTACTAAGTAAAAAGGAGAGAACAGATATGAAAAAGACTTTAATTGTAGTAGACATGCAGAAAGATTTTATTGATGGAGCATTAGGAACCAAAGAAGCAGTAGCCATTGTAGAAAATGTGAAGAAGAAGATTAAAGAGTATCAGCAAAATGGAGATGAAATTATTTTCACAAGAGATACACACCAAAGCAATTATTTATCCACCAACGAAGGTAAGAATCTTCCGGTGGAACACTGTATCGAAGGTACTGAAGGATGGAAGATTCAGGAAGGTTTAGAGGTGCCGGGAGCAATCTACATCGATAAACCTACCTTTGGTTATCTAAATTGGAAGGAATATAATTTAGAAGAAGTTGAAATGGTTGGGCTTTGTACCGACATTTGCGTGGTATCCAATGCATTGATTATCAAAGCCACCTATCCGGAAATTCAGGTCAGTGTAGATGCCGGCTGTTGTGCGGGGGTTACTCCTGAAAGCCATAGGGCAGCTTTAACTACCATGAAAATGTGTCAGGTAAAAGTAACTGGTGAAGAGTAGGATTTAACCAGGTTATTGAGAAACAAAAGAAAATGCATATTACATTAGGATTGAGTATTATAGTTTTGTAAATACTATAGGGAGGTAGTTGAAATGATTAAATACAATGAAAAGCAGGTAAATCTTGGTCATTTCCCGGATGGTACTTTATTAATGAAAGAGTTAGTACCAGAGGGAACAACCAAGGCAACCATTACATGGCTATATGAAAACAATGAAGAATTGGTGGCACTTTGTTTTCTTACAAAGCACCTGCAGTCAAAAGGCGTAGCGGATATTTCCTTAAAGCTTCCCTATATACCAAATGCCAGACAAGACAGGGTAAAAAAAGAGGAAGATGTGTTTACATTAAAGTATTTTTCTGAGATGATTAATTCCCTTGGATTTTCCAAGGTTACAGTATTGGACCCACATTCTTATGTAAGTGAAGCCCTGATTGATCATGTGGATATCCAATCTCCAAAGCCATATGTGGAGAAAGTATTGAAGGAATTAAAAGAAAAAAACTCGGAAAATATTTTAATGTTCTATCCGGATGAAGGGGCAATGAAACGATATTCTGCCATGTTTGACGCCCCATATGCATTTGGCATTAAAAAGAGGGACTGGGCGACCGGAGAAATCCGGGGATTAGAAGTATCCGGTCAAAAGGAACTGGTAGCGGGAAGTACCATTTTAATTGTAGATGATATTTGCAGCAGAGGCGGAACTTTTTATTACAGTGCCAAAGCATTAAAAGAATTAGGGTCGGGAAAGATATATTTGTATATTTCCCACTGCGAAAATACCATTTTAGAAGGAGAAATTCTTAAAGATAATTTCATTGAAAGAGTCTATACAACCAACAGTATTTTTACTAAAATAAATGAGAAGGTAGAGGTGTTTGATTATGAATAGAACAAATCCTATGTTATTGATTGATTTTTATAAAGCTGTTCATGCAGAAATGTTGCCAAAGGGCATTACTAAATCGGTATCTTATTTTACACCTCGTATGAGCCGTGTAAAACGTTGGGATAACGTAGTAATGTTTGGCCTTCAAGGATTTATAAAAACCTACCTGATAGACTATTTTAACAAGGAGTTTTTTGAAAAGCCATTTGAAGAAGTAATTGGTGGATATCAAAGAATTATGGATGCTACGCTTGGGGCGAAGGCATATAAAATCGAAAAAATTGAAAAATTGCATAAACTTGGTTACCTTCCAATCGAAATCATTGCCTTGCCAGAAGGAGTAAGAGTTCCAATGCGTGTGCCAATGTTTGGTATCACTAATACCCACCCGGATTTTGCATGGCTTCCACAATCTTTGGAGAGTTTGATTTCTGCGGAAAGCTGGCACCCAATGATTGCAGCTACCGTTGGCTATACTTACCGCCAGATTGTAAACCGTTATTATGATATGACTTGTGATGATACTGTGGAACGGGCAAGAGCTTTGGGAGCATTTGATTTTCGTGGAGAGGAATGCACGGATTCTGCAGTAAAGGCAGGAGCCGGATGGTGTTTATCTTTCTTAAATACAGCAACGGTTCCGACCATTCCATATTTAGAGGAAATGTATGCCTGTGACTGTACCAAAGAGCCGGTTGCATTCGGAAGTCCTAGTACCGAACATTCTGTTATGTGTAGCAATTACGCAGTGGATGGGGATGAGATTACTTTATTAAGACGTCTGCTTACGGAAATTTATCCGGATACCAGCTTCAGTGTAGTATTGGATTCCTATGATTATTGGAATATCATTGACAATGTGTTACCTGAACTTCGGGAGGAAATCATGGCCCATAATGGTTGTATGTTAATGCGTGGAGATTCCGGTGATTGTGTAGAAGTAGTAACCAAGACTGTATTTAAATTATGGGAAACCTTTGGAGGAACTGTAAACAGCAAGGGATATAAGGTGTTAGATCCACATGTAAAAGCCATTTATGGGGATTCTATTACGATCCAAAGATGTGAAGAGATATATGAGATTTTAACGAAGAATGGTTTCGCCTGTTCCAATGTAGCGTTGGGAGTTGGTTCTTTCTCTATGCAATGTATAGAAGAAGAGGGTATTTTAAAGCCATTTACCAGAGATACCTTTAGTTCCTGTATCAAAGCAACCTACTGTGAAATCAACGACAATCCATATCCAATTTTTAAGAATCCGAAGGATGGTGGATTTAAGAAATCACAAAAAGGCTGTTGTGTAGTAACAAAGGATGAAGAAGGAAATTATACTTATCAGGATGAATTTACATGGAAAGAAGCCTGTGAAAATACAAAGAATGAATTAGTATCTATTTTTAAAGATGGAGTTTTGGTGAAAGAACAAAGCTTAAAAGAAATCAGGGAAAGATTACATGAAGGAGGATTTTAAGATGTATGATTTTAATGCAAAGGAAATGAAGGATAGATGTGTGGACTGGATTCGTGATTTTTTTGCTAAGAACGGACCGGACTGCAATGCAGTAGTGGGAATTTCAGGAGGAAAAGATAGTTCTGTTGTAGCAGCACTTTGTGTGGAAGCCTTAGGAAAAGACAGGGTCATTGGAGTATTGATGCCTTGTGGTGTCCAGGCAGATATTGAAATGGCGAGAAAGTTAGTGAATCATTTAGGGATTAAAAACTATGAAGTCAATGTGGAAGCTGCGGTAAATGGTCTGTTAAATGCTTTGCCGGACATTGAAATATCAACACAGACAAGGACCAATCTTCCGCCAAGAATCCGTATGGCTACCTTATATGCGGTAGGGCAAAGTGTCAATGGACGTGTAGCAAACACCTGTAATTTGTCAGAGGACTGGGTTGGTTATTCTACAAGATACGGAGATGCTGCTGGAGATTTCAGTCCATTGTCCCATTTAACGGTAACGGAAGTAAAAGCCATAGGAAGAGAAATGGGATTACCAGAGGATTTGGTAGAAAAGGTTCCAATTGATGGACTTTGTGGAAAGACCGATGAAGAAAATCTTGGATTTACTTACGCAGCATTGGATCTATATATCCGGGAAGGTATTTGTGAGGATGCAGAATTAAAGGAAAAAATTGACCGGATGCATGAAAGAAACTTATTTAAGTTGGAATTAATGCCATGTTTTGAACCGTAATGAAATGATTCGGGGGGCAAGGTTAGTTGCCCCTTTATTTTTGCGAGATGATTTGTTTCTTTTGCACCACTCAATATATATTTTTGATAGTTTCGCAATGACCGAATAGTGAAAAGATTGATGAAAGGAAAATTCCAGTGAATTCTTTGTGAGTTCGCGATAAAAGAAAGGATATGGACAATAACAATATGACTCAGGAGGAAAAGTCTTTTTTGGAACAATATGATATTACAAGGTACGAACGTCCATCCATTGCTGCAGACATTGCTATTTTTTCTATCCGGGAGGAAGGGGAAAACACTAATTTCCGTAAGCTGGCAAAAAAGGCATTAAAGATTTTATTAATCAAAAGGGGAAATTATCCATATAAGGATTGCTGGGCACTTCCAGGAGGATTTTGCAGACCGGAGGAAGATGTTTATGAGACGGCAAAACGGGAATTATATGAGGAAACCAATGTAAAGGACGTATATTTAAAACCTTTTGGTATTTTTGGTGAAACCGGTAGAGATCCAAGGGGATGGATTGTTTCCAATGCGTTTCTTGCCTTGATGGACAGCAAAGACTGTATGCTAAGAGCCGGAACCGATGCATGGGAGGCTCAATGGTTTACGGTAGAACTTACCAAAAAAGAATTAAAAAAGACGATAGATGTGGATTCGATTTATATTGAAACAGAGTATATCTTAAATTTTTTGAAGCAAGAAGATGAAGCAAATTTTAGTGTAAAAGTCAGGGAATATAAACAATTTGAACACTATCATGAAAGGGTAAGGTATGAGATTTTAGATAATGGGAATCTTGCCTTTGACCACGGAAAAATCATTTTGCAGGCACTCTTAACTCTTCGAAAAGAGGTAGAAAACGATTCCAGAATCGCTTTTGATTTAATGCCGGAATTGTTTACCCTAACCCAGTTGCAAACTGCGTTTGAGGTTATTTTGCACCAGGAACTGCTCAAGGCTAATTTTAGAAGAAAAATTGCAGATT
>JAFPAZ010000105.1 GCA_017390645.1 Lachnospiraceae bacterium | reverse complement strand
CCAAATTATAAGATTTCATTTTTAGTGTTCCCTATGTAAAAGAGTTCAAGCAACTAATATGTGGATATTTTGGTCGTAATTGATAATCTTAAAATATAATTTAGGCAATTGCGAAACTACCAAAACTTATATTAAGTGATTCAAAAGAAACAAATACATAAGCGGGCGCTTGTTCGGACGTCGGTACTTAATGAGCGAAATCAAATCTATGATTAAGATGTAGATAAATTTGTTAAATTAATGATTGACAAAAGAAAGAAAAGGTAGTATTATAAACACATGAACAAATATTCATATGTTTATAAATGATAGTGAGGTGAAACCATGAGTATGGATGAAGTAGAATGCTGCGAAGAAAAAGATACCCACGAAGAGTTGGTAAAAGCAGTTCATGATAGGCTGCCCAGTGAAGATAAGCTTTACGATTTGGCAGAGTTGTTTAAGGTTTTTGGAGATTTTACCAGAATTCGAATTTTATATGTTTTGTTTGAATCAGAGCTTTGTGTCTGTGATCTGGCTACGGCTTTAAATATGAATCAATCTGCGATTTCACATCAGCTGAAGGTGTTAAAACAGGCAAAGCTGGTAAAGGGAAGAAGAGAAGGAAAATCCGTGATTTACTCTTTGTCGGATGACCATGTAAGAACTATGATTGCACAAGGTATGGAACATATTGGAGAAATGTGATAACAAAATGGAGCATATACTTGTGAAAGTATAAAGAACGAAACGTTCTAAGAACATGATTTAGTTGAAATTATTTCCGGTTTGAATCATTGAAGTTCAGAAACGGTTTTAACTCGAAACATAAAAAATATAAAATCAGGATAGGAGAATGGATTATGAAGAAAAAATTCAAATTACAAGATTTAGACTGTGCAAACTGTGCGGCAAAAATGGAAGAAGGAATTAAGAAAATAAACGGTGTAAAGGATGCCTCTGTCAGTTTTATGACACAGAAGATGACCATAGAAGCAGAAGAGGAAGATTTTGACCGTATTATGCAGGAAGTGGTTAAGGTATGTGCAAAGGTAGAACCGGATTGTAAAGTGTTATTGTAGGGAAAATTGCCTCGCCAATGCACATTGATATAAAGGGCGCGACAAGTTTTCGAAAATCAGGGAGAACTTGTCCGTTTTTATTTTAGGCTAGGAGGATGGATATGAATAAAAAGCAAAAAAAAATACGAAACAGAATTATATTGGCAGGAATTATATTTGCTGTTTTCTTTGTTTTAGAACATACAGGTTTCTGGGAACAGATGGATCATGAATTTTTGCTGTTTTTTTTACATTTTGTTCTTTATTTATTGATTGGCTATGATGTTGTCTGGAAAGCATTAAGGAATATCCGGAGAGGACAGATTTTTGATGAAAATTTTCTTATGATGATTGCTACTTTTGGTGCTTTTGGGGTACAGGATTACATGGAAGCAGTGGCAGTTATGTTATTCTATCAGATTGGGGAGCTGTTTCAAAGTTATGCGGTGGGAAAATCCAGACAATCCATTACTGATATGATGGATATCTGTCCGGAATATGCCAATGTTGAAGAAAATGGTGAATTAGTAGAAGTGGACCCAGATGATGTTGAAGTTGGGAGTGTTATTGTAGTGAAACCGGGAGAACGTATCCCTCTGGATGGTGTTGTAATAGAAGGAGAATCCATGATTGATACCGCAGCTTTAACGGGAGAATCAGTTCCTAGAAGAGTTTGTCCGGGAGAGGAAATCATCAGTGGATGTATTAATGGAAGTTCCACTATAAAAGTACAGGTAACGAAGCTGTTCGAGGATTCTACTGTTACTAAAATACTGGAATTAGTGGAAAATGCCAGCAGTAAAAAGGCAAGGATTGAAAATTTTATTACCCGCTTTGCAAAATATTACACTCCGGTAGTTACGATTCTTGCATTGATACTTGCAGTGGTTCCACCGCTGTTATTTGGTCAGAATTGGGGCGAATGGGTAAAAAGAGCCTGTACTTTTTTAGTTATTTCCTGTCCTTGTGCATTGGTAATATCAGTACCGTTAGGATTTTTTGGTGGAATTGGTGCAGCATCAAAGAAAGGTATCATGGTAAAGGGAAGCAATTATCTAGAAGCTGTTTCCAAGATTCATACGATTGTATTTGATAAAACAGGAACTTTAACAAAAGGTGAATTTAAAGTAAGTAAAGTGACTGGCGTTCAATGCAACGAAGAAAAATTACTGGAACTGGCTGCATACGCAGAATGCTATTCCAACCATCCTATTGCAAATTCTATATTGGAAGAATTCCAAAAGAAGCATTCCATTGTCCGTGAAAGAGTATCTTTGGAAGAAGAAATTGCGGGGCATGGAATTCGTGCTACGATGGATGGGAAAGAATTGCTGGCAGGTAATGGAAAACTAATGAAACAGAAGAAAATTACATATACTGAAGTTGAGAGTTTTGGGACAGTTGTTTATGTGGCTTATGATGGGCTCTTTATGGGAAGTATTGTGATATCTGATGAGATAAAGGATGGAGTAAAAAAAGCCATTTCGGACATGAAACAACAGGGAATAAAAAAATGTGTCATGTTATCAGGAGATAGAAAAGAAACTGCCCAGGCTGTAGCAACGGAACTTGGAATTGATGAGGTACATGCAAATTTACTACCAGCGGATAAGGTAGAAAAGGTAGAAGAATTATTGGAACAGTTAGGAGGAAAAGAAAAACTGGCATTTGTAGGTGATGGTATCAATGATGCCCCTGTTTTAACCAGGGCAGATGTGGGAATAGCCATGGGAAGTCTAGGGCAGGATGCTGCCATTGAAGCTGCCGATGTGGTGCTGATGGATGATGATATTGGAAAAATTAGCTCCCTGATTGGAATTTCAAGAAAGACCATTCACATTGTGAAACAAAACATAGTTTTTGCTTTAGGAGTGAAGTTAGTGGTGTTATTACTTGGTGCCTTAGGACTTGCGAATATGTGGGCAGCAGTTTTTGCGGATGTTGGAGTTTCTGTTATTGCAATTTTAAATTCTATGAGGACTTTAAATACAAAGAGTCGGTAAAAAAGAATAGAACTAACAAAAGATTGTAAAATATATAAAAATTAAAAAAATATGGCTAACTTGCAAAAGAAAAATTCATAGGAAAGAGTGAAATATATCTACATATGAAAAAAATGTTTCATTTTAATAAAAATTTCTATGATTAAGGACGTGAATAATTCTCGGAAAAAAAATACGTGAATAATCTTTCGGATAAAAAATGAATGATCTCGGATAAAAAATGCTTGACAAGATTGTTCGGACATGGTATTATGCCATAGTGTGAACTGCCTAAGACAGTAGGTGCCGTAAGGCATAAGGAAGAAAACGCCTACCGAGGATGAATGATCTTTGAATGTGATACTCCTGGGCAACCGGGAGTTTTTCTTTATATGTAAAAAGTGCAAGAAAGTCGTTGTTGTCGATATTTTGTAAGATGTCAGTTTTTTGTATCTGGTATAAAGTGTAAGAAAGATTCGTCGTTTAGCGGTACACCTAATCTATAAGGAGGTAAAGTTTAATGGCAAAAGTAGAATTAAAACAACCAATCGTAGACGAGATTAAAGGCTTAATTGCTGATGCTAAGACTGCTGTATTAGTTGACTACCGTGGATTAACAGTAGAACAGGATACAAAGTTACGTAGAGAATTAAGAGAAGCTGGTGTTGTATACAAAGTATACAAGAATACTTTAATCAAACGTGCTGTGGAAGGAACTGAATTCGAAAGCTTAAATTCAGATTT
>JAFPAZ010000104.1 GCA_017390645.1 Lachnospiraceae bacterium | reverse complement strand
CAATTATCAAAGGCGGATAATCTAAAGCTTACACGCAAACAGGCTGAGGCTATAACAGAAGCTTTTGAAAATGCCGGGTTGTCAGAGTATCTGCTCAAGACCAGTAATAGTCTTGAGTTAACAGGGGACACACTTAATATTCCGGCGAGTGTTTGGAATGATGGTCCTTGTGGTAGAGGGGATTATATTGATGAATTTTTGAATCATCATTCATTAGATGAAGGGTTGGGCAAGAACTTCCCTGTTGTCGATAGGGTAGAAGATGGAGTTTTAATTAGTACTAAATCTCTTGACATTGGTTTGCCAAGTTATCAAAAGTCTAATAAGCTAAAACGTACATTGGAGAAATATGCAGAAGAATTAAAAACTTTTGAAGGTAAATATATGAAAGAAAGTGACGAATTTACTTGGGGAGGTGTGACACTTAATAAAAATAAATATGATAAAATGGCATTAGAAATAGTATTACCAGATATAATCATTACAGAGGATGCGTTAAAAGTGTTAGAGGAATTTAAACAAACCATGGAAAATCAGGGTATTGAGGTTTGGTATAAGGTAACCAAATAGAGGAGGTCGCATGATGGTTCAAAAATATCCATTGTTATTATCTATATATAAAGGTGAGGGACGTATATTATTAATTCCAATTATCGATCATAGAGGAGGATATTCTGTAGATTCCGATTGGTTTATCAATTTGAAGAATATAGAAGATTATGTTGAGATTGGTGAAGGGATTTTTAAATCTATAGACTTTGTTAAAGAAAGTCCTATTTCTAAAGTTACCTCCAAAGAGCGCGATTTAAAGGCTGCGTGGAGAAAGAATTCGAAATATAAAAGTTGGATTTCTTTTTGGAAAAATAACAATCATGCATTTTATAAGTTATATGAGGACGGACATTATGAGGTATATTCGACCAAACGAACAGTAGACCGAAAGGGGGGATATGGAGGATGCATTAAAAAAGTTAATTTACCCAAGGAAGCAACGGTAGAAGAAATCGGAAAAGCTGTCATAGAGGTATTTGAGGCAGCAGAAGAATATTATCATCAATCCCCTGCATATGCCCTTTATCCTAAGAAAAAACTGGAACTTTTAGATGGTTCCACATTGGTGGTAAAACATCCGAAAGAAAAACATTTTGTTGACCATGAAGATAGTGGTGCGGCAGAAATATATCAATGTTATTCCTATCTGCCGAAAGAAGATGGAGAATCCAGTGCAGAATTTTTCGTAGGAATTGCCCCGGAACTGGATTGTAATCTGGATGTTCAGAACATAAAAAGTCGCTGGGAAGAAGTTTATGGAAAAGCAGAGTTTTTTGAAGTACAGGAAGTAGAGTATGGGTTATTTAAGCTTCGTGTAGAAATGCGAAACAAAGTCACCCATAAAATATCGTATTTACTTCAAATGGAAGAAGATTTGCTTCTGGAATGTGGTATGGACGTTCACCAGCCGAATCGAAGAAAGAAGCTGGATGAAAATTTAAGTGCCTTGTTTGAAGAGTTTACCTTAGAGTGTAAAAGATAGAAGGGCAAAAAGGATTTTGTACTTTCTGTTTTGAAATAAGGCTACCGCAATCCCACTGGCTTTAGACAATGGGTAGTTCACAAAGAGATGGAAAAGAATATAAGAGTCTATGACTGATATAAAAACCCCAGAGAGTTCTCAGGGGTTTCTTGTCCGTTAAGGTGAACTATGCAAAGGGATGATTACCGATGATTTTTTATGTCGAATTATTTGTAAATGTTATATTTGAAAGATAAAAAATAAAAAAATGTTGTTTCTTGGGTATATACGTGGTAGAATATCATTACGGAAAGTACTCATGACAGGGTGGTAGCCTCCCGGCTTTGAAACTGGTTCGCCAGAATACATAAGAGGGAGGTGATGTTTATGACAGCATATGAAACGATTATGGTTTTCTTAGGAATATTGTCTTTATTGACATCCTTTGGCGGCTTGCTCATAGCATTGCTTACCTTTCTCGAAAAGAGAAATAAGCGAAAATAAAAATGCCTCTCCTGTCTGCCAACAGGAGAGGTGCCTCTTAATAATAAGAGGTAAATAAAACCTCGCTGGGAGCATCCACTTTGGAGTGGGTACTTTCCATTTCTATAAATATATTAACATTGTGCTGAATGTATTGCAAGTATATTTTGATACAGTTTAAATAAAATTTCCTTACTGTTTCCTCAGCAACCTAGTTCTGTAATTCTGCCCTTCTTCGTCTCATGCCATCCAAAATGATGTTTTTGGCCTTGACGGCATCCTCGGAGGTAAGGGCAGGAACACCCTCTAATGGATAATCAATTCCAAGATTTTGATATTTCACGGTTCCCATGGTGTGGTATGGAAGAACATCCAAAGCTTTTAAGTTCTTTAAATCACCAATAAAATATCCAAGCTGATCCAGATAGGAATCAACGTATGTGATTTCCGGCACGATGACGTGACGAATCCACAGGGTAGTATCAGTAGTACCGATGTATTTTGCAAAAGCAAGAATATGGTCGTTTGGCTGTCCCGTAAGTTTCTTATGTTCTTCCGGGTCAATGTGTTTAATATCCAGCATAACTAAATCCGTTACCTTCATCAGTCGGTCGAATTTTTTCATTAATTCCGGATTGTTTTCGTTAAATACGATTCCGGAGGTGTCCAGACAGGTATGAATGTCTTTTTCCTTCGCTTTTTCAAACAATTCCGTTAAAAAATCAATCTGAAGCAAAGGTTCCCCGCCGGTTACGGTAAGCCCTCCGCCACTTAAAAAAGGACGGTAAGTTTCGTAATCTGCTAAAATTTCCTCTACAGTTTTCGTTTCTCCAATTCTAGGTTCCCAGGTATCCGGGTTATGGCAGAACAAACAACGCATAGGGCAGCCCTGCACGAACACAACATATCTGACTCCGGGACCGTCTACAGTTCCAAAGGTTTCGATTGAATGAACATATCCTTCCATTATAGTGCCTCACTTTCTATCTAATAGGTAAATCTCAAACATCAAAGAGATATTGAAGATTGAGAGTAGTTGGTGATCAAGTAGTACAATTCCAACAGTAACCTGTAATTTGCTGTCAGGTTACAGGATAGTATATCTTAAATCATATTAACATATATAATTCGGGAAAAAAAGAACTAAATTTTGTACAATGAATCAATAGTAAAAACATAGAAGACATAAAACGTAGCAACTACCATTGATGGATGTTTATGTGATAAATTCTAAAGTTTTTGTTTCTTAGTAAAATACCATATACGAGAAAGATACCTTGTCAATTTAATAAGACTTTACACCCTTTGAGAAAACCGCTATAATTATGATATGATAGTGAAGGCGGTGATAATATGGAGGATATAGATTATATGGGTGAAAATGCTAGTGAGATGATTAATAAATTATCAAGACAACTTGAGCATTCAAGGGACTTGAATGAATTATTTATAACATTTATTGATATTGATGGATTAGACATTCCGGAGGAAGTAAAAAAGCTAATTAGAATAAAGATGCAGGTTTGT
>JAFPAZ010000103.1 GCA_017390645.1 Lachnospiraceae bacterium | reverse complement strand
TTAGTAGTGACGCAGCCGGATAAACCAAAGGGAAGAGGAAATAAGATGCAGTTTCCTCCGGTAAAAGAGCGGGCATTGGAATTAGGACTTTCAGTAGAACAGCCTGTGAAAGTAAAAGATGATGAGTTTATAAAAAAGTTAGAAGAGATTAAGCCGGATGCCATTGTTGTGGTTGCGTTTGGACAGATATTACCGGAAAGAATTTTAAATCTTCCAAAGTATGGATGTTTTAATGTGCACGCTTCCTTACTGCCACATTTAAGAGGAGCTGCGCCAATTCAGTGGTCAGTCATTGATGGGGAAAAAGAAAGTGGCGTTACGATTATGTTTATGGAAAAAGGCTTGGATACCGGTGATATGATTGCAAAGACCATAGTTCCGCTAGAAGAGAAAGAAACCGGTGGAAGTCTTCATGATAAACTTATGATTGCGGGGGCAAAACTGTTGGTGGAGACGCTTCCGAAGATAGAACAAGGAGATATCGTAAGGGAAAAACAGGATGATTCCCAAAGTACCTATGCGAAAATGCTGGATAAAAAATTAGGGAAGTTAGATTTTACGGCTCAGACTGCGGAAGAAATGGAGAGACTTATTCGAGGACTAAATCCTTGGCCAAGTGCATATATAAGTCTTGATGGAAAGACATTGAAAATCTGGGCAGCAGATGTAATCAAAGAAGAACTTCCGGGAGAAGTAGGAACCATAGTAAAAGTAGTAAAGGATGGATTTTACATTAAAACAAAAGAGGGATGTCTTAATGTAAAAGAACTTCAGTTAGAAGGCAAAAAGAGAATGGATACGAAATCATTTTTACTTGGATATGAGGTAAAAACAGGTACTGAGATAGGATAGAAAGGAATTGTCATGATGCAGGTAAATTCCAGAGAAATTGTGGTTGAGATTTTGCTGAAAATTGAAAAAGAAGATGTGTTTGCCAATGAAGTGATTGGAAATGTATTAAAAATGTATCAGTTTATTCCAAAACAAACCAGAGCTTTTATCAATAAGTTGGCAGAGGGTACGATTGAACATCAGATACAATTGGACTATATTATCAACCAATTTTCCAAAACAAAAATAAATAAATGTAAGCCTTTGATACGGGTTCTTTTAAGAATGTCAGCATATCAGATCCTGTTTTTAGACAGGGTTCCGGACCGTGCCGTTTGCGATGAGGCGGTTAAAATAGCCAGAAAAAAGGGATTTCATAACCTGACCGGATTTGTGAATGGGGTACTTAGAAATATATCCAGAAATAAAGAGAACATTTCTTATCCGAAGGAAGAAGAGGGAAAAGTTTTGGCATGGTCGGTTCATTATTCCATGCCGGAATGGATTGTGGAGAAATTTCTAAAGGATTTTGGAGAGGAAAAAGCCAAAAAGATATTGGAGGCATCCATGGAGGAAAGGGATACCTGTATTCGTGTAAATACCAGCAAACTTTCAAAAGAAGAGTGCATTAAAAAACTGGAAAAAGAAGAGGTAACCGTCAAACAGGGATGTTATGCAAAAGATGCCCTGCGAATCGAGGACTATGACTATTTGTCCGGTTTGACTTCTTTTCAGGAAGGGGATTTCAACGTGCAGGATGAAAGCTCTCAACTGCTTTGTGAAATTGCAGACATTAAGAAAGATTACCTTGTTTTGGATGTTTGCAGTGCGCCAGGCGGAAAGACTTTACATGCTGCCAATGAACTAAAGGGAACGGGACTTGTCATTGCCAGGGATTTAACGGAAAAGAAAACAGAACTGATTTTAGAAAATGTAGAGCGAATGGGTTATCAGAATGTAAGGGTGGAAGTGTTTGATGCCTTGAACTTTGATGAAAATATGAAAGAGAAAGCAGATTTGGTTATTGCAGATTTGCCTTGTTCCGGGCTTGGAATTCTGGGAAGAAAAAAAGATATCAAATACAGTATTACGAAAGAGCAGCTTTTGGAACTAAAAAATATGCAAAGAAGCATGCTGGAAGTTGTCAGTGGATATGTGAAAAAAGGAGGATATCTTATTTTTAGTACTTGTACCATTAATCCGGAAGAGAATCTGGATAATTACAGATATATCATAGAAAAACTTCCTTTTCAGGCAGTGGATATTACAAGTAAGTTACCGGATTCGTTACAATGTGAAACTGCCAGGGAAGGTTATATCCAATTGTTGCAGGGAATTCATGATTGCGATGGATTTTTTATTTCAAAGTTTCAAAAGAAGTAGTGGGATGATTCATGGATAAAATGGCATGAATGATGGAAAATGATTTACGTGATGAGTTCTTTCATGTTAATAGAGAATATAAGAGGCAAAAAAAGTGGATAAAACAGATATTAAATCAATGAATTTAAAAGAATTAGAAGAATTTTTGGTATCCATAGGTGAAAAGGCTTTTCGGGGAAAACAGGTATTTCAATGGATACATCAAAAATATATAAATGGGTTTGATGAAATGACCAACATTTCCAAAGATTTAAGGCAGAAATTGGAGGCTGACACAAGAATTTACGGAGTGAAAGAAGTGGAAAAGTGGGTCTCTGCCATAGATGGAACCACCAAGTATTTATTTGAGCTGTATGATGGTCATATTATAGAAAGTGTTTTGATGAAATATAAACATGGAAATTCTGTTTGTATTTCATCCCAGGTAGGATGTCGGATGGGATGCCGTTTTTGTGCTTCTACTCTGGATGGACTTACTAGAAATTTAATGCCTTCTGAAATGTTAGATCAAATTTATGCCATTGAAAGAACTACCGGAGAAAGAGTTTCAAATGTCGTAATAATGGGAACCGGGGAACCTTTTGATAATTACGAGAATGTGCTTAGATTTCTTGAATTAATTACCCATAAAGAAGGTAAGAATTTAAGTCAAAGGGGGATTACGGTGTCTACCTGTGGACTGGTACCAAGAATTAGGGAGTTTGCAGAATTGGAGACAGCAGTTAATTTAGCAATTTCGCTTCATG
Source organism: Lachnospiraceae bacterium (assembly GCA_017390645.1). The sequence continues at coordinate 5,370 of JAFPAZ010000103.1, read as the reverse complement.
CTCCCAATGATGATATGAGAAAAGAATTAATGCCCATTGCAAATCGCTATTCGATTGAGCAGATTATGGAGGCTTGCAAATACTATATTATGAAAACAAATAGGAGAGTTACATTTGAATATAGTCTTGTAGCCAACGTAAATGATAAAAAAGAACATGCCCAAATGTTGTCCGGATTACTAAGCGGAGTTTTGTGTCATGTAAACCTGATTCCGGTAAATCCGATTGAGGAGCGTAATTATCGGCAGTCTACACAGCATTCGATACAAAATTTTAAAAATCTTCTTGAAAAAAATAGAATTAATGTTACTATAAGAAGAGAAATGGGCAGGGATATCCAGGCTGCCTGTGGACAATTAAGAAAAAAATATAAAGCAAACCACAGTTAGGAGGAAAGAAATGAAGTCGTTTGGGAAGACAGACATTGGACGTAAGCGCAGTGTCAATCAAGATTATGTCTACTTTTCGGATACTCCTATAGGAAGACTTCCTAATTTATATGTAGTTGCAGATGGCATGGGTGGTCATAAAGCGGGGGATTACGCCTCACAGTTTGCTGTATTAGGATTCCAGGAATATGTGAAGGCATTTAATAATTCGAATCCAATAACCTTAATCCGGGAAGCAATTCGGCTAGTGAATGAAGGCATCATGGAACAGGCGCAGGAAAAGATAGAATTGCGAGGTATGGGTACGACCTTTGTATGTGCAGTTATCATGGATTCGACTATGTATGTAGCCAATATCGGAGATTCGAGATTATATGTATTACAAGAAGGTGCAATGAAACAGATTACGTTGGACCACTCTTTGGTCGAAGAGTTAATAAGGACTGGAAAGTTAGAAAGAAATAAAGTCAGAAATCATCCGGAGAAGAATATTATTACGAAAGCATTAGGTGTAGAAAATGATGTGGAGCCTGATTTTTTTGAGGTAAATTTACAACCTGGGGCGAAAATCTTATTATGCTCAGATGGTCTGACCAATATGGTAGAGAATGAAGAGATATATGAAATTATTCAGGAATATGACAAGGATATTGAAACAGCAGTAGATGTTTTGATTGAAAGGGCGAACTATTATGGTGGCACCGATAATATTGCCGCAGTAATTGTTGATTGTATGTAGCGATTCTGTATAAATCTAATAATCCACAAAGGGATAGATGGGAGTAATCATATGTTAAAACCAGGAATGATGATAGGTGACCGTTATGAGGTCATTGAAGTAGTAGGTGCTGGCGGTATGTCAGTAGTTTATAAAGCAAAATGTCATAAATTAAATCGTTATGTTGCGATAAAAGTATTAAAACCGGAGTTTGGAGATGATACGAATTTTATTTCAAAATTCAGGATAGAGGCGCAATCTGCGGCAGGCCTTTCCCATCCTAATATCGTAAACGTGTATGATGTAGGAGAAGATGAAGGAATATATTATATTGTAATGGAATTGGTAGAAGGCATTACATTAAAAGAGTATATTCAGGAAAAGGGAAGAATCGAATTAAATCAAGCAATTGATTTTTCTTTGCAGATAGCTTCTGCCATTGATACAGCTCATGAAAGCCATATTGTTCATAGAGATATCAAGCCACAGAATATTATTGTATCTAAAAATGGAAATTTAAAAGTTACAGATTTTGGTATTGCAAAAGCGGCTACTTCTAATACTATAGCATCTACCGCTATGGGAAGTGTGCACTATATTTCTCCGGAACAGGCAAGAGGGGGATATAGTGACGAGAAGAGTGATATTTATTCCTTGGGTATCACCATGTATGAAATGGTGACAGGAAGGGTTCCTTTTGAAGGAGAAAATAATGTATCAGTTGCATTGATGCATATTCAAGGGGAAATGATTCCCCCACGTGCGTATTATCCGGATGATATTTCTGCGGGATTTGAAAAAATAATTTTAAAAGCTACACAGAAGAAGGCAGAACGAAGATATCTTACAGCAAAGGCTATGATTGGAGACTTGAGGAAGATTCAGGTGGATCCTACCTATGAAAATGTTGGAAAATTAAATCCTACAGCAGCATTAGATGGTTCAACAAAAATGATGACCAAGGACGAGGTAGGAAAGATAAAGAGTCAGATTCAACGGACAGAATCAGAGCCAAGAGTTTCTGTTTTTCCTATTGAAACCAGAGAAAATAAAGTTGAGGCTGACAATCGTATAGTTAATAGTAATGAAAACAGAGTACAGCCCCCTGTGAATACAAATCAGAAGGGATATTCGTCAACTCCGAAGGAGATTGAGGAAGAAGAGGATGAGGATGAAGTAGATCCGAAATTAGTAAAGTTAACAGCAATATTTGGTGTAGTGGTGGGAGTTCTAGCTCTTATACTACTAATTTTATGGATTGGAAGTACCGGAATATTTACCAGTAAAAAGAAAACTACAGAGAATACTACGATAGAAGAAGTGAAAAAAGTCAGTGTTCCTAAATTTGAAGGTATGACAGTAGAAGAAGCTCAGAAATTAGCAAAAGAAAAGGGCGTTAAGATATCTGTTACTTATGTAGAATCTGATGATATTGAAGAGGGAGATATTATCTTGTCTCAAAGTGTGAAAGCCGGAGAAGAAATTGATGCTGAAGAGGAAGTGGAATTAACTGCCAGTGCTACTAAGAAATTAGTTAAAGTAAGCGGTGTAATTGGGTTGACGGAAGCTCAGGCGAAAGCAAAATTAGAAGATGAAGGTTTTGAAGTAAAGCGTGAATACTTAAATGATGATGAAGCAGAAATCGATACGGTGTTCAAACAGTCACCGGAAGAGGGAACGGAAGTTCAGGAAGGTGAAACCATAACCATTTATGTGTGTATTGGAAAAGATATTGAAGAGGTAGAAGTAAAGAGACTGAAGGGAATGTCTGTATCTGAGGCCACAGACAAATTAAAAGCAGACGGACTGGAGATTGGTGAAATTACAGAAGAATATAGCGAGGTGGAAGCAGGAAAAATTATTTCACAAAGCTATACTCAGGGACAAAAAGTTCCAGAAGGTACGAAAATCGATGTTTGCGTAAGTAAAGGTCCGGAAGAAGTAGTGCTAACCTATAATGTATCTTTTAGTGGGACATTAAAGCTGGTGGAAAGTGAATTGAGTGAGGAAGTTACTGCAGTTAATGTTAATATTATTTATCGTCAGACCAGTGGTAACACCACAGTAGATCATAAGATTTATTCTCAGTCCAATGTTAGTGCTGAAGGATTTTCAGTAGACATGTCAACAGTAGACAGTTTAAAAGGTCTACAGGATGCTAGTGGTGAGTTGGTTATTATGATTACAGATGTTGAGTCTGGAACGGCAGTTGCTTTTGATAAGAGTGGAATTGTAAAAAATACAGAAACGGTGCAACAATAATGACAGGAAAAATCATAAAAGGAATTGCAGGATTTTATTATGTTCATGTTCCTGAACAGGGGATATATGAATGCAAGGCAAAAGGTGTGTTTCGCAATAAAAAAATAAAACCTTTGGTTGGAGATAATGTTGAAATCGAAGTGTTGGACGAAGAAAAGAAAATTGGTAACATGACAGATATTTGTGAGAGGACGAACCAGCTGGTTCGTCCGGCAGTTGCCAATATTGACCAGGCTTTGATTATATTTGCCACGTTGCATCCAAATCCTAATTTTAACCTGTTGGATCGATTTTTATTGATTATGTCGAAGCAACAGGTTAAAACTATGATATGCTTTAACAAAATGGACATGGTGGATGAAAAGGTAATTTGTGAATTAAAGGAGCATTATGAGGCTTGTGATAATGAAGTGATGTTTACCAGTACTTATACCAAAGAGGGCATCGAATTTTTAAAGGAAAAGCTGAAGGGAAAAACAACTGCTTTGGCAGGACCTTCCGGAGTAGGAAAATCTTCTATTCTCAATGCCCTGGCTTCCGATATGGTAATGCAGACTGGTGAGATTAGTGAAAAAATCAAAAGAGGAAAGCATACCACAAGACATTCGGAATTGATTCACATTGAAGGAAACACTTATATCATGGATACACCGGGATTTAGCTCTTTGTATATTGACGAATTTGAAAAAGATGAGTTAAAGGATTATTTTACAGAATTTCTTGAATATTCTAAGTATTGTAAATTTTCCGGTTGTGTTCATATCAGTGAACCGGATTGTAAGGTAAAAGAGGCATTATCGGAAGGCAGAATTAATCAAATCCGCTACGATAATTACTTGGAAATGTATCAGGAATTAAAAGATAAAAGGAGATGGTAGTATGAGTAAGGAATTGATTTTATCACCGTCTATGCTGTCTGCTGATTTTTCATGTTTGGGACAGGAACTTACGCAGATTGTAAAGGGTGGGGCGAAGTACATTCATATCGATGTGATGGATGGAGCATTTGTTCCTAACATTTCTTTTGGAATGCCGGTTATGAAGTCTTTGAAAAAATGGAAAGAGGCGAATCAGGCAGATTTAATTTTTGATGTACATCTTATGATAGAAGAACCTGCCAGATTTATAGATGATTTCAAGGAGGCAGGAGCAGATATTATTACGGTACATGCTGAGAGTACCAGGCATTTAAATCGTACCATAGCTGCTATAAAAGAAGCCGGTATGAAGGCGGGAGTAGCTTTGAATCCTGCAACTCCATTATCTGTACTTGATTATGTTATGGATGATATTGATATGATTTTGGTGATGAGTGTAAATCCAGGCTTTGGTGGACAAAGTTTTATTCCTCAGACCATGCAGAAACTAAAAGATACAAAAGCCATGATTGGTGACAGGGATATTGATATCCAGGTAGATGGTGGTGTGAACCTGAACAATGCAAAGGAAATTATTCTGGCAGGAGCCAATGTGCTGGTGGCAGGTTCTGCTGTTTTTGGAAAGAATACTTTGGAACAATGTAAAGCATTTCAGGATTTGTTTAAGGACATAAAGCAAAGCGTGTAGCTTTGCTTTTTTTTAAGGATGGTGTACAACAATGCATATAGCACTGGTTTTAAATGGAAATATAGATAAAGGCTTTCTTTTAGAATATCAGGAGCGAGCTTCCATTGACTTCTGGATTGCTGTAGATGGCGGAATCCGGCATTTTACAAAGGAACTTTTTCCGGATTTATTTCTAGGGGATATGGATTCTTGTAATGTTATTCCCGATGGGTTCAGTTCGGAAGAAAAGGCAGTTTTTCTTCAGGAAAACTATGGATTAAGTCAGGAAAAGATAAAAAAATTTCCTTGTGAAAAAGATGAAACGGATTCGGAACTTGCATTGCAACAAGCCATTTTCATGGGTGCTAAGAAAATTACGATTTTTGGATGGAATGGAAACAGAATCGACCATGTATACGGAAATATTTCCTTGCTTACGTATGGAATCAAACATCA
>JAFPAZ010000102.1 GCA_017390645.1 Lachnospiraceae bacterium | reverse complement strand
GAAAACATATTTATAATATCGACTCTCAGATTCGTAGTTGCAAAAACGGTAGTGCCTGACACGACCAAAACAAAGCAACTAAGGCTGCTACTCTCCTATACCTATTCTTATTCTTTTTCTTAGACATATCCTTTATTTCTATAACCTCCGTCTCATTCATAGCTTCTAAAATGTTAAAATCGGTCATACTGCAATTTCCTCCTTCTCCAGTCTTTTTTTTAATTTTTAGTTCCATCCATTCATCTGTAGTTTTTGGAATATAATCAATTGCCTTCTGCACATAATTTCTTCTTTTAACATAATATTTCTAATTGAGGATATTTCATAATTCAAAACAGTCTTATTGTGGATAACTTTCCATTTTTTGTCCTTAAAAAAGTGTAAAGCATCCCTATCACACAAAAAATAGATTTTTTTAGTTTGACTTAAGAATTATGATACCTCCTTATGTGTGTTTGTTGTTACAGCTTATGCCGCCTTGGTTTTGTCCTTACTGGCTGCATCCGATAATCTCGATGCCAAAAGGGCGATGCAGGACAAATCCATAAAAACTTTCACCCTTTCCATTTTTGCAACCCGGATATTATCAAGGTTGTAGTTATCTTTTAAATCACCGAAGGTTCGCTCTACGCTGGTTCGCTGATTATAAAGCTTTTCAAATGCCGGTGTTCCGCGAAATGGAGCTGTAATGAATCTTGCGTCATCTTTGATTTTTACTTTGCCCACATATCCGGTATTGGAGGAACTGCACCAGGCAGAACCCATTGGACAATTACATTTTCCGCAGGCATGAGGACATAACAGACGAATGGTTCCATTATCATTACCGCCATAAACGTATGGATAGTTCATGGCACACACAAGCTGCCCTTCCATGTTCATTCCTTCCGGAGGAATTTGGGTATTTCTCCAGTTGATTGGAATAATTGCCTGTCCGTTGAATTTTGTATAAATGTTGGCATACAGTTCCGGTTTATCATAACCGGCATCCATCATGTAATACTTAGGGTGGATTTCTTCATCATAATCGTCCATCATCTTTTGGATAAGTGTTTCAGCTATATCCATGTCTGCGATATTGGCAGGTGTAATGACATAAGAGATGGGGATGCCGCTGGAAGTATCCACAAGGGCATGCATTTTCCAACCGAACCATTTAATAAAGTTTCCATTAGTATCAAGCTTACCGCCCCAGTTAGGGAATTTAGGATTGTTTTCAGGTATTCTTGATTTAGGAACGGCATGTTCATAGGCTGTCAGCTTACTTGCGTCGAGTGCAACATTAGAGCCATCAACAAGTCCTAATTTTTTGGCATGCAAAAGCATCCTGCGGAATGTTTTTTCCAGTATATCTGTTCCTGCCAAAAGATTGATGAAACGATTCAGGGTTGCTTCGCTGGGGGTACGATCAAGGTAATCAAAACCAAGACATCGTTTGAATACCGGGTCAGACTGCAACCTTTGAACCAAGGCTTTTATAGTAACAATTTGTTCTATCTGCATTGCAACCAATACAGATAACAGGCACTTCCAGGAATATCCTTTTGGTCCTCTCTTGTGCGGATTGTACCGAAAGAACTGTTCCAGAAGCGTAAAATCAATGAAGCTTAACAGAGCTTCCAGTTTAGAGAGAGGTTTCCATTCATAAAATTGGTCTAAAGTAATGAGCGATTGTTGACGATACATACTTTGCTTATCTCCTTTCCGGTGTGGATAGTTTTGCAAAATATATATCGGAATCGGGGTAAGCATTTTTTATGCCTTCCTACAATCCGCACGAAATCAATGGTTATGAATTATGAAATTCTCTCAATTAGAAATATTATGTTAAAAGAAGAAATTATGTGCAGAAGGCAATTGATTATATTCCAAAAACTACAGATGAATGGATGGAACTAAAAATTAAAAAAAAGACTGGAGAAGGAGG
>JAFPAZ010000101.1 GCA_017390645.1 Lachnospiraceae bacterium | reverse complement strand
TTTTAATTGTAGCAGGGATATTTGTGTATCAGAAAAAGAAAGAACCCATTGCAGGGACGGAACTTCTGTCAGATATAAAATTGGAAGACATTTCTTGTATGGAAGTTAGGGTAGTATCTTTAGAAACTTATGTTGCATTTAATGACCAGGATGTGGAAGAAATGTCAGAAGTAATGAATATACTGAAAAATATCGAAGCTAAGCCATCAAGATATTCGGAAATAAAAGGATGTGGAGTGCATATAGACATAATTATGAAAGATGGAACAAAGCATACCATTGGTTTAGTTGGAAAGGATATGTTTCTGGATGGAAAACACTATACTCCAAATGATAACTATGTAGAGGCATTTAGAAATCTGGTAAATAAGTATAACACCGTAAATCCTGTGGCAGAGATAGAAGAATCAGACATTTCTTATTTGGAACTTAATACATCTACAGATATCACCATTAAATTAGATACCAAAAAAAGTGAAAGAATATCAGAAATAATGGACAGCCTAAAAAGCATCGAAGTAAAATCGGTAAAATATCCTACCTTTCGTTGTGATACCTGCATCACTATAAAAATGAAAGACGGAACAGAACATAGTTTAGGATTTGGTTCAGAGGATATGGTATTCGATGGAAAATATTATAAACCGGATGATAATTATAAAGAAATATGGAACCAATGGGCATTTGAGTATCATAATGAAGATACAATAGAGAGCAATACAGATGATACTATGGAAAGTACCGGATACCTTTCTGACGAGGTACAACGAGAGTATGTTAAAGTAAATGACATTCTTTATTGTTACAGTGGAAAAACCTCTGAAAGTTTGGAACAGATAGAGGCAAAAGGATTTGTTTTGGTAGGAAAAGTTGCACTTTGTGATAATGAAAAGATTCCCGAAATAAACTTTACAGCAGCCCAGATAGAGAAGGGGACTGTTATTTATGCCAATGAAAACGAGAAAGATTATATTTATTTGGAAATTGATGGGAAACTTTTGGTATTTGAAGAAGAAAAGTAAAGAGGAATGGGAAAAGATATAAGACAGATAATTGCGAAAGAATCAAAAACATATATTGTGTGATGCAAAAGAAACAAATACATAAGCAGATACTTGTTCGGCTGTGGGTACTTAACGAGAGGCTTGCCTCGAGTTTAGTACCGCTACGAGCCGAGTGTAGAGAAAGTATGTCTGCGTTGTTTTGTTTCTTTTTCATTACTTTAAAATAAAATAGGATAGTTCAGCAAACACCTATTTATGAAAGAACGAAGTTCGACATTTAATTCTGAATGGAAGAACGCAATTGTTTTTTATTTTTGATGGATTCAATTAAGAATCCTACCAATAAAAAGCAAAGATTTATCACCACAACACTGGCACCCACCGGAATGGAATAAAAATACGATCCCATCATACCTAAAACAAAGCAGATAACAGATAGGATTCCGGAACTAATGGTAACCATTTTGAAACTTTTGAACACCCGCATAGAAGTAAGTGCTGGGAAGATAATTAAGCTGGAAATCAGCATGGCACCCATCATTCTCATACCTAATACAATGGTAATAGCAGTAAGGATTGCAAGCAAAAGATTATAAAATCCGACATTTACACCTGTTGCCTGGGCAAAACTTTCGTCAAAGGTAACTGCAAAAATTTTATGATAGCATAAAACAAAGAGCAATAATACAATAACAGAAAGTACAATGCTAAAAACGACATCCTCCTGATTCATGGCAAGTACACTACCAAACATATAACTGCAGACATCTGCTGTCATGCCTGTGGAAAGTGAGGTGGCAATGACACCGATGGCAAGGGAACTAGAGGAAATGACTGCAATTGCGGCATCGCTTTTGATTCGTTTGGAGTTACGGATGCGTAAAAGGAAAAATGCCGCTAAAATTACCACAGGAATGGAAATTTTAAGTGGCGCAAAACCTAAGGCCACAGCCACTGATAACGCACCGAAGGAAACGTGGGAAAGTCCGTCCCCGATCATAGAATAGCGTTTTAATACAAGAATAACCCCAAGTAAAGAGGAGCAAAGGGAAACCAGGCATCCAACCAAAAATGCACGGCCTAAAAATCCATAGCTAAAGACATCATACCAAAATCCGCTCATGATTGTTTTCCTCCTTGTTCTAGATTTAAAAAGCTGGTACCAATTTCACTTTGTTTGTATTTTTCCACATTGCCGAAAAATAACTGGGTTTGTCCTAAATGTAAAACCAAATCCGCCTGATTTACGGCAGATTTAATGTCGTGGGTTACCATAATGATGGCAACCTTGTATTTCTGATTCAGGTGTTTGATTAATTGATACAATTCCATGGTGGCTGCGGGGTCAAGTCCTGTAACCGGCTCGTCCAAAATCAATAATCTGTCCGTAGCGCATAACGCCCTTGCAATCAGTACTCTTTGCTGCTGCCCACCGGAAAGTTCCTTGTATGGACGGAACTTAAATTCTTCCATGCCCAGTCTTTTTAAATTTTTCATGGCAGTTTCTTTTTCTTTTTTACTATAAAAAGGGAGAAATCCCCGTTGTTTCAAGCAACCTGAAAGTACAACTTCAAAAACAGTAGCCGGAAAGTCTTTTTGGAGATCTGTCTGCTGAGGCAGATAACCAATGGAACTTTTTTGTAATGCTTCCTCTAAAATAAGTTCCCCTTTTAGAGGTTTTAATAATCCTAACAGTCCCTTCATCAGGGTACTTTTTCCGGAACCATTTTCACCAACGACACATAGATATTCTCCTTCTTTTAAGGAAAACGATACATCAGAAATAGCGATGATATTTTCATATCCAAAACTGACGTTTTTACAGGTTAATAATTCTTTCATGGTGTATTTAATCCTTTCTGTAACGCTTCTACATTTTGCCACATAAGACTTAAGTAAGAAACT
>JAFPAZ010000100.1 GCA_017390645.1 Lachnospiraceae bacterium | reverse complement strand
GCAGATTTTGAATGAGTTGGTAAAGGCCAATGTAGGTATTGTTGAGTCCATTCAGACCATATCCGGAGTTTCAGAAGAAGTTTCGGCACATGCTGGAGAAACCTTAAATATGGAAGAGGAAAATGCTCAAAATGTTCAAGATGTCTGGAAACTGATTGGAGAGTTAAAGGACTTAACCGGTAAGCTCTCATAATGAGTTTTGTAATCATCTGAACAGTAATTATTTCTTGAATCATACCTTGTTTTATGATACAATGGGAGTCTATTATTTTACGAGAAAGGATTTGACGAATCATGAGAAATTTATTGGATTTTAGAAACTACACACCTGCTGAGATAGAAGAATTATTAGACAGGGCAGCTGCGATTAAGGCAAATCCAGAGAAATTTAAGGATATTCTTGCAGGAAAGAAATTATATATGTTATTTGAAAAAACTTCCACTCGTACTTTTTTGTCTTTTTCTACAGGTATGACAGAATTAGGTGGAACTTATTATAATCAGTTATGGGAACAAAGTAACTTTGTACTAGGAGACACCATTTCTGAACTAAGATACGTTGGAAGAAACGTAGACATTATCATGGCAAGACTTAAGAGAAATGAAATGGTAGAACTGATGGGTAAAAACACTACGGTACCATTTATCAATGGTTGTGATAACAGCTTCCATCCATGTCAGGCATTGGCTGATTTGTTAAAGGTAAAAGAACAGTTTGGAACCTTAGCAGTGAATTTCTTATACATAGGTGCAAAAAACAATGTTTTAAATTCTTTGGTGGATTCTCTTCCAAGATTGGGCGGAAAATTATACAGTCTGACTCCGATTGTAAATGATACCGGAGTGCCGGAAGAATTCTATGAAAAAGCGAAGGAAACCGGTAATTACGTAGAGATTGATCCTTCTATTTCTATGGAAGAATTAAAGAAAATCGTAAAAGACATGGATGTATTATATACAGATACCTGGGTTGATATGGAATTCTTTAACAATCCAGCATTTGCAAAACAAAAAGAAGAAACCATTGCAAAGATGATGCCATACCAGATTAATGATGAACTGTTAGAAGGAAGCAAAGCCATCGTTCTTCATGATATGCCAATGCACATTGGATATGAAATTTCCCAAAGCGTGGTAGATAAGAATTTAGACCACATTTTAGATCAGGCGGAAAACAGAAGACATGTTGAAAAGGCAGTTATGGTTACCTTATTAGAAGATGAAAATACAAAAAAATACTTTGGTAATGTGTAAAAATCCGGTAAGTTACATAGTGAATTGAGAAGATTCATAACAAAGAGGATACGCTATGTTATGGATAAAAAAACATAAAAAATTCAGAGCCTGAAAGCAGCTAATGTGAAATGGATGGCTCTGAATTATTATATTGTTAGAAAAAGAAGTGTTAAAAAATGAGTAATTTTATCTATGCGTTAAATGCGACGATTCCGGTGTTTCTGGTAATTCTCTTAGGAGGACTTTTTAGAAAGTGGAATCTTATTAATGAAGAATTTACGAAAATAGCCAATAAACTGGTGTTTCAAGTAT
>JAFPAZ010000099.1 GCA_017390645.1 Lachnospiraceae bacterium | reverse complement strand
GGTATATGTAGTGCATTCCGGACAAAAGGATTTAATGAAGAGATGCTCATCAGATAAATTGTTTGATTATTACGAAAGTGTCATCCCGGCGAAAGAAGGAATTACAGAATACTATTTTGAAATTCACTCCGGAAGACTAGTGTGTTTTTATAATAAAAAAGGTGTTTTAAAAGAATTAGAAACGTTTTATAATTTTAAGATTTCTCCTGGATATAAGACCCCGGATTGGGCGAAGGGTGCGGTGTTCTATCAGATTTTTGTGGATCGTTTTTATAATGGAGATCCGGCCAATGACGTGGTGGATCGGGAATACATTTATATTGATGAACCGGTAAATAAGGTAAAAGATTGGAACAAGTATCCTGCTGCCATGGGTGTTCGTGAGTTTTATGGTGGAGACTTGCAGGGAGTTTTAGATAAATTAGATTATTTAGAAGATTTGGGAGTAGATGTTATCTACTTTAATCCTATCTTCGTATCTCCGTCGAATCATAAATATGATATACAGGATTATGATTATATCGATCCTCATTTTGGTGTACTTCTTTATGATGAAGGGGAACCATTGACTGAGGGCGTAAAGGAAAATAAACACGCCACGAAATATATTTCAAGAGTAACGGATAAGAGAAATTTAGAGGCCAGTAATGAATTTTTTGTAAAAGTTGTAGAAGAAATTCATAAACGTGGAATGAAAGTAATTCTAGATGGTGTATTTAATCATTGTGGCTCCTTTAATAAATGGCTGGATAAAGAGTTAATATACGAAAATCAGAAGGGATATGATAAGGGTGCCTATGTGGATCCGGAAAGTCCATATCGCAGTTTCTTCCGTTTCCATAGTGGAGATAATAAGGTTCCTTATGATAATTCCTATGATGGCTGGTGGGGACATGATACCTTGCCGAAACTAAACTATGAAGAATCGCCAAAGCTTTATGAATATATTATGCGTATCGCTAAGAAATGGGTATCTCCACCATATAATGTGGATGGTTGGCGTTTAGATGTAGCTGCAGATTTAGGCCACTCACCAGAATATAATCATCAGTTCTGGAGAGATTTTAGAAAGAATGTAAAGGAAGCGAATCCAAATGCGATTATTCTTGCAGAACACTATGGTGATGCAGGTGCATGGCTGGAAGGCGACCAGTGGGATACTGTTATGAACTACGATGCTTTTATGGAACCACTTACCTGGTTTTTAACCGGTGTGGAAAAGCATAGCGATGAATTTAGAGGAGATTTGTTAGGAAATGATGCTTCCTTCTTCTCAGCAATGCGTCATCATATGTCCCGTTTTTATGAGCAGTCATTGTTGGTGGCTATGAACGAACTTTCCAATCATGACCATTCCAGATTTTTAACCAGAACCAATCGTAGGGTGGGACGTACTCATAATTTAGGACCGGAAGCTGCCAATGAAAATGTAAATAAAGGTATTTTAAGAGAAGCAGTTATGGTTCAGATGACCTGGCCTGGAGCACCGACGATTTATTATGGTGATGAAGCGGGTGTTTGTGGCTGGACTGACCCGGATAACCGTAGAACTTATCCATGGGGTAAGGAAGACAAGGAATTGATTGCGTTCCATAAGGACATTATAAAGATTCATAAGGAAAGTGAAGCATTAAAATATGGTAGTATTAAGTTTTTATTAGGAAGTTTTAAGGTTATCAGCTACGGCAGATTTGCAGACAATGATAAATATGTGGTGGCATTGAATAATAATTATGAAGAAGTAGAATTAGAACTTCCGGTATGGAAGATTGGTATTACTTCTGATGAAAAAGTGGTGCAGTTAATGATGACCACAGAAGAAGGATATACCATGGAACCAGTGGAATATGAAGTGGTAGATAACAGTATTAGAGTGAAAATGCCGAAGATTTCTTCGGTGGTATTGAAGGCTGTAAAGAAGTAAGACATCGTATACATGTATACTCATAGGGAAATGTGAAAATTGATTTAACAGATGAGTTAATGTATAAATGGAATTTAGCCGGGATGATTTAAGAGGTATAGGAACTTGAATCATTCCGGTTTTATATTAAAATCATGTTTTGGTCTTAAAACCATAGAGTGGAAGACTTGGACTGGTTTTGTTTTCAAGAAAGAATCGTTTCAATTTTTATGAAAGTTTAAAAAATTAAAAAAAATACTTGCATTTTGGAGTTACATCGTATATAATCTATAGATGTCAGATGTGACATGGATGGATTCCCGAGCGGCCAAAGGGGGCAGACTGTAAATCTGTTGTCGACGACTTCGAAGGTTCGAATCCTTCTCCATCCATTCGTACAAAGCAATTGTACGATATACATACTTGCCGGCGTGGCGGAACTGGCAGACGCGCAGGACTTAAAATCCTGTGGTGGCAACATCGTACCGGTTCGATTCCGGTCGCCGGCATAACATTAAGTAAAGGAAATGTTGAATTTATCAGCATTTCCTTTTTTTGTAAATGTATTCATCATCTCTATAGTACATAATTTACATTGGAATCCGGAATTTAAACTTCTCTTACAGTCTATTAAAATGATACTGTCATCCTTACAATAAGAAATAAAATCAGCCCCCTTCCATGATACATATCGTATCTGT
>JAFPAZ010000098.1 GCA_017390645.1 Lachnospiraceae bacterium | reverse complement strand
TCTATTTTTCCGGTACGTAGTACTTTTTTTAAAAGTTCACCCTTGGCTCTTCTTAACATTGCCTGTACTTTTACAAAAAGTTCTGCCACGGAAAACGGCTTTATCATATAGTCATCACAGCCAATTTTATAGCCGTATAATAAGTCCTCTTCCTGATTTCTTGCTGTCAGAAAAATAATAGGAACCACACTTTTTCTACGAATTTCCTGACATAAAGAGAATCCATCCATTCCTGGCATCATAATGTCTAAAAGAACCAGATCAAATTCCATTCTTTGAATAAAATGAAGTCCTTCATATCCGTCTTTTGCTGTATGCAGCTTAATCTGCCCGCCTCCTTTCTCATTAAAATAATCGCTGATGATTTCACGTATCCCGGAATCATCCTCCACCAGTAGTATCTGATACATCACATTCACTCCTTTATCTTAAGGTACAATACGGATATATCCTTTGTGTATCCTTGGGGTATCTTTTTTATATTTTTTCTTATGTACATTCATTTCCAAATATACTCAAAAGTATATAAGAGTAATACTGGTTTTTGTGACTTTATCTTTGCTTATTCATTTTCTTCCTCGGCATTCCAATATATGATAAGTCCCTTTACCCCTCCACTAATAAAGAAAATCATGACACTTAATATTACAATCATAGCACCGGTACAAATTTTCATGGTATCTACTTCAAAAGGATTTTCAATAATGGCATACCTAGAAATTACGAACTCATCTACCTCTTCTTCTGATTCTACTCCAAACGCCTGCTGATACCAGATATAATTTAATTCTCCATCATTTTTAATCACCATGCCTTCAAAATAGGCGGAATTCCCTTTTCCTTCCACATAGTTTTCTAAGGTTTCTTTTTTTTCCTCATCGTCTACCAGCACATTAATATATTTACCCTCTGCTATTTTTACGGTATAAAAATCATATTCCAGCCCTTTTTCTATATTAAGATAGCTTTCTGACACAGTACGAAAATTATCTTGATCTTCCGGATCCACGAATCCCAGATATTCCTGTATCATCCCCTTTACATACCGCCCCTCTTTTAGTTGTGATTCTTTTAGTTCACCAATGGGTATGGCAAACCAGACTTTAACAAGACTATATAATCCAAAAAGCAACGTCCCCATTCCCATAAAAAATAAAATAATGCTTAAAATGTATCCTTTTGTTAAATTGATTGTAAACTTTTTCTTCATGATTCTCTCCTGTTTTTCCTTTTATAATTGCCCCTCTGCATCCTCCACAGACAAGTACCCATATAGCTTCGCGGTATGATTCATGATTTCATAGGCAAGATTTTTTTCTTCCCGAAGCAAATCTGTAATAAACCTTCCATATAGTAAAAAGGTGATTTCTGAATAGGTCCCCAACTCTCCCCTTAAATAAGTTTCATAAGAAGTTTGAAATGCCGTGTCTTCATAGGTATGAATCACTCTTGCATTTCCTGCCATTTTAGGATATTTTTCGGCAAATGCCTCCATCCATTCTACCTGAATTTTAATGATTTCTTCCTGAATGGCAAGTCGTTCCTCACTTAAAGCTGGAAGTTCTTTTTCTAATTTCGTATATTTTTCAGGGGCTGTGGTTTTCATCATTCTGGCGTACTTTTCTGTAATCAGATTCCATCCCTTTCGTTCTGCTGCCTGCAAGTCCTCATAGTAGCTACGTAGCAATTCTTCTGTCCAAGCCATATACTGACTTTTTCTCATAATGGAAAAAGTGTTCCAGTCATTCTGACAATCGGCCCTGCCCCCTTCATTCTTTACTTTATCAAATTGTTTCCATTCCAATTCCACGATGCTTTTTATCACATCTCTTTTTACTTCTTCTTTGTTTTTTTCGATCTCCATTTTTTCTCCTCTTATTTTAGTGGGGTTCTTGGTTCCCTGCATAATTTCCCCACAATATCTTTCCAAAAAAGTGTCTTCTCCTGTTACCAATCCCTGTTCCCGTAATTCACTTAATATCATTTCCGCCATTTCTTCAAAACAATCCACATATTCATCTTCTCTATTTATGGTGCCGGAACTATAGGAATAACCATTCCATGCAGCTTTTTGATTCTTAAGCATAGCCGCTTTTTCTAATAACTTTTCTACACCTTGTAGTTTCTTTAGCTGCCTCATGGCTTTTCGTTTCCATTTATAATAAGGTGCATAGGTTCTATTTAACAAAAATACAATATCCATAACACGTTCCATAGCTTTTGCAACGCAAAGATTTGCAGTAATATCATCTTTTCTCGCCATCATTCTTGGATAATTACTTTGGGCATATTGTGAAAAATCGTGGATGCTTTGTGCTAGTTTTAACCGCCATATATCATCGGGATAATACTTTAAAAGTTGATTTCTAACTCCTAGAAAGATTCCCAAATTATCCCGGAATACTGTTCCATTTACCGCGGTTGCAAGACGTTCCTCTGAAATATCTTTGTAATCTAATTCCCAAGACTTTTCATAGTCATAATCCGTTCCCAGTAATCCATTATAAAATTCGCTAATGGTAAATACGCCCCTTCTTTGTGAAAAAAAGAGGTCTAATCCACTCTTGGTTTCGTAACAACGAATCAATTCTTCATATTCCTGCTGCAAAGCCTTTCCAATTTTTTCATTGTCTTCTTCACAAAGCCACATACAAAAACCTAGTCCATAATCATGGTCATTCGATATTTCGTCATCAAACCCAAAACAATCCGAACCTTCTCCCACCAGCCCTACAGCGATTCTTTCTTCATATTCCGGAAATTTTTCATGTATCATAGGTGCCCCATAGGTTTCGTAAAACTTTCGGCATCTTTCCAAATTACGTTCCCGGTCACTCCATTGATTTTCTTTTGTTATTACATTTTCATATTTTTCTCGTACACGGTCATAATTTTGGGTTCTTCCTACATGTTTCTCCAATTCTTCCATGCCTCGTTTATAATACTGGGCAGCTTCTTTAAAGGACTGAATATATGCCTTTGCATCTCCCATGGCAACCAATGCCGCACCATAATGGAAATCTTTTCCTCCCTCTTTTTCAAAGACTTCCAATGCTTCTTCCAGATATGAAATGGCGTCCCTGTAATCTTCCTTCGTTCCAAGTTGTAATAAGGTGACAGCCAGGTTGGTTCTGGTGGTGGCCTGTGGAATCATGGCCTCAGGATATAAATCCACAATAGAAAGTGCCTTTTTCAATTTTTCTTTCGCAGACTTAAAATCTCCCATTTCCTGATACAAAAGGCTCCAGTTATTATAAAGACTGGCATAGGAAAAATCCTTAGAATCCAGATATTTCTTATAAGTTTTCTCTACTTCTTCGTGCAGATTTAAAGATTCTTCATGCAGTCCAAATGCCCTGTATGCATTGGCAATGTTAAGCAGGGAAGTGGCATATTCTACCCTTCCTTCTAACTTCATCTGCTCTAACAAATTTTTTAGGACCTCACAATCATGCAAAGACTTTTCTTTCTGAGTGGTATCCCGATAAAATCCAATGCTTTCATTCAATAAGGTAAACATAGAGGCAAAATCCTGTTCTTCTTCTGCCTCCTTGAGCTTCATCACTAAAAATTCTTCTATTTTATCTAAGCCTACTGTTCCAAACATTGCATCATACTCTGCTAGTACTTTACTAATTTCCATACCGTTCTCCCTTCTGCGTATCGTGTTTTTCATTTTATATTGTTTCCATTCTGAATATAGGAATAAAGGCATTTTGATTCCACGATTTTCATATTACCTGTCTACAGTCTACATCAATCCACCTTTTCATCCCCTTGTATCTTTTCCTTCAATATTTCAAATTTTTGAGCAAATTCAATTTTCAGTTTAATAAACTCCTCCATATGCCTAAGCAGTCCGTATAGTTTCGCCCGGTCCTCAAACTCCTTCCGTTCCACCGGCAATGGATGCTGTTTCATAGCCTCATCCAATCTTATAAACTGTTCCAAAAGTTCTTCCCCTGTATTGTTTTTATGATATACTTCTGCCATTTGTCCTAAAAAGGAAGATATTTTTTGTGCCGTAATGGGAGTAGTTTCTATATTCCTTACATTTTTATACATTTCATACAACACTTCACACTGACTCTCCCGCATGGCAATATATTCCCGGTCATACACATCTTTCGAGCCAAACTGATTGTTAAAATTCTCCTCTGCAACATTTTTCGCTTTTCGGATGGAGTCCCATAAAATAAGGAAACAATCCCCATTATAATCCGAAATATCCCTGTTAAGAATCCGCTCAGACATCCGACCTAAAATCTTTTTTATCTGAGTATCCGTTTCTTCTTTTAATTTTTCCATATAATTCACATTTTTTCTAAGATGCAGATTGGCGATAATCCCAATTCCCACCCCGATACAAAACAAAACGATTTCGTTTCTTAAGGTTTCCCCATTCATAGTTCCAAAGGTAAGAAAATGGGAAATTAACACGGAATTCATTGCCATGGCACTGTACCAGCGGAATATCTGACACACCAAAACAAAACATACCAGATAGATCATAAACGCTTCCATGGTATATCCAAACAAAGTAAAGCTTCCATATGCAATGAAAATCGCAATGATGGCAGCTCCGGCAATCTTTACTGTATTCACTATTACATCTTTTCTTAAGGATTTTTTTACCAATTCCATCCCTCCCATAAATATATACTATCTTTCTT
>JAFPAZ010000003.1 GCA_017390645.1 Lachnospiraceae bacterium | reverse complement strand
GGACATCCTTTGGAAGAATACCAGGAAGAACTTGTGAAAAATGTTACCGCCTACACCACAGATTTTATGCTGGATGAAGAAACCGGAAATGTGATGGCCATGGATCATGAAACCTATATTCTGGGTGGATTAATCTGTGATATTACCCATAAAATTACGAAATATAATGAGAATATGGCTTTCATTAAGATTGAAGACCTGGTTGGGACGGTGGAAGTGATTGTGTTCCCTAAGGTTTATAATAAATATAAAGATTTATTGGTAATGGATAAGAAGGTATATGTAAAAGGAAAGGCCCAAACCTCAGAAGACGGTGGTAAATTACTTCTTGATCATATGGTGGCGTTTGACCAGACTCCGAAAGAAGTGTGGATTCAGTTTCAGAATATGGACGCATACAAAGAAGAAGAAATGAAATTAAATGATATTCTTTGGGAGTTCTCGGGAAATCATCCTGTAATAATTTATATTAAGGAAGAAAAAAAGACGAAAAAGTTACCATCGAATTTAAATGTCAGAGGCGAAGAAGAATTATTACAGAAATTGATTCAGAAATTTGGAGAAAAGAATGTAAAAGTGGTGAATAAATCCCTATAAGGACATGGTATTATGATTACAACAATAAAAAATCAACAGATAAAAAATATAATGAAGTTAAAGAAAAGCAGTAAAGAGAGAAAAGAGCAGGGAATCTTTTTAGTGGAAGGTGTACGTATCTGTAAAGAAATTCCTAAGGAATGGAACCCAGAGTTTTATGTTAGTGAAGAATATTATTTGCAGAAAAAAGAAGAAGTGTTGAATATTGTAAAAGATGGAAAGTATGAACTTGTGACGAAGGATGTTTTTGACAAGATTTCGGATACCATGACACCTCAGGGGATTCTGGCTTTGGTAAGGCAGCCAAAGTATAATTTAGAGGAAATCCAAAAAGTAGAAAATCCAATGTTGATGGTCCTGGAGAATTTACAGGACCCGGGGAATTTAGGAACTATCATCAGAAGCTGCGAGGCAGCAGGAGTTAGTGCAGTGATTTTAAGTAAAGATGCGGTGGATATTTTTAATCCTAAGGTAATCCGGGCTACTATGGGTTCTATTTTCCGCGTTCCATTTATTTTAAATCAGAATATGGAAGAATTGATTCCTTGGTTAAAAAAGCATAATATCACTACTTATGCTGCACATTTAGAGGGAACGGATGTCTACCAGGAAGATTTGAAAAAACCGGTTGCATTTTTTATTGGCAATGAAGGAAATGGGTTAAGTGATGAGTTGACAAGGGCTGCTGACAGGAAAATTAAGATACCCATGAGTGGCAAGGTAGAGTCACTAAATGCAGCCATTGCGGCTACGGTGTTAGCCTATGAAGGAAAGAGACAGCGTTGGATGTCCTAAAGAGTAAATAGGATACCAGGGTCAAAAGGTCGTGTTTTACATGCTGGCAGGAAAAAACATATGACTTTAAATATATGAAATGGGTACATGGGGAATGGGAACGAAACTAGGAAAAGTAAAGGCAGGGTGTAAAAATGGTAAAAGAAGCTGTATTTCATAAGATGAATCAGGAATATGCGTTTTGTGTCGGAGAACATCGTTTCGTAATCCGGATTCGCACGAAGAAGAATGATGTCAATGAAGTGAATATAGTAGTGACAGATAAATACTTATATATCGCCGGAAAAAGGGAAATTACAAAGATTCCTTGCAAAAAAGTTGCCACAGACCATTTGTTTGATTACTATGAAGGAGAAATTGAAAGTGATTCTCTGGTTATTAAGTATTATTTTGAACTCATCGATACTTCCGGAAAGCCATGCTATTATGGGGTATATGAATTTTTTGAGGAACCAATCACAAATTTAAAATTTTT
Organism: Lachnospiraceae bacterium; assembly: GCA_017390645.1. Next base: position 2,805 of record JAFPAZ010000003.1, on the reverse strand, counting down.
CTATGATATACCGAATAATGCAAGAATTTCAAGATTATTTGAGCCTGTTGAATGGATGCAGGATGGAATTGTATATCAGATTTTTCCGGAGAGATTTCATCGTGGCAGCAGGAAGGAAGCTTCTATCAAAGCCGGAAATGAGGAGAATTTGACAGATTGGAATGCGAAGCCTTCTTTTACGGATAAGTTTGGTGGAACGATCAAGGGGATTACGGAAAAACTGGATTACCTTAAGGAATTAGGTGTCACAGTTTTGTATTTTACACCGATTTTTAAGGCTCCTTCTAATCATAAGTATGATACTACAGATTATATGCAGATTGATCCGGATTTTGGTACAGAAGAGGATTTAAAGGAACTGACGGGGGAACTTCATGAAAGAGGGATGAAGTTAATTCTGGATGGTGTATTTAATCATTCCGGATGGACCTTTGCACCATTTAGGGATGTTATGGAGAAACAGGAAAAATCAGAATATAAAGACTGGTTCCAGATTCATAAATTTCCCATTGGTCCAATCGAAAGAGGTGTGAAACCGAATTATGGTGCATTTTCTTATTATGGGGGAATGCCGCAGTTAAATCCGGATTCTCCGGCGGTACGGGAATATGTGAGTAAAATGATAGCATACTGGATGGAAAATTTTCAGATTGACGGATGGAGGATGGACGTTGCAGATGAGGTAACACCAGGCTTCTGGCAGTTTTTCAGAGAAGAAGTGAAGAGGCATAAGAAGGATGCGGTTATCATTGGTGAAATATGGTATGATTCTTCTGCCTGGCTGCAGGGAGATCAGTTTGATACCGTCATGAATTATCCGTTCCATACAGCTGTAACAGAATGGATTGCAAACAAACAGGGAAAGGCGGAAGATTTTTCAAGTAGGTTGGGCTTTGTAAGGGGAAATTACCACAACACAGCCGTTTCCATGTTATGGAATTTGATTGGAAGCCATGACTGTGCAAGATTTTTAACAGCGTGTGGGGAAGATAAAAGAAAATTAAAGATGGCAGTAGCACTTCAGATGGCATGGACAGGTGCCCCTATGATTTATTATGGGGATGAAGTGGGGATGACAGGAGGAGAAGACCCGGATTGTAGAAGAGGAATGGTATGGGAAGAAGAAAGACAGGACAAAGAGTTGTTCTCATATTATCAAAGATGGATTTCTCTAAGAAAGCAACATGAAATTTTAAGAAGAGGAGACGCAATACCGGTTCTTGCAGACAATGAGAAAAATCTGGTGGTATTAAAAAAAGAGTACAAAGAACAGGAATTGCTTATTCTGATTTACAATAACGAAGGGGAAGAGGAAATTTCCTTTGAAGGAAATTATGTGGATTTATTTACCGGAAAAGAATTTGAAGGAAATATGGAGCCATATAGTGTGAGATGTCTTTTGAAAAAAACTGTTTAAAAATAAAAAAATTTGTTGACATTCTCTGAAGATATAATAAAATATAGATTGTGTGACGAAATATAGGATAATAGAAATTTGAGGAATACGGAAGGAGAAACGATTGTGGTAACACGCGATTCCGCTGGCGAAAGCAGACAAAGAAGCCAGTATGACACAAAAACACAAAAAAGAGGTACCGAGACAGGAGATAGAGGAGTACGAAAGCCAAATTTTAAGTCTCAGGGACAGGGCAGACCGGAACGTAATAATGGTGCCGGTAAGTTCCGAAAAGATAGTGGTAGTGGCTATAATAAGGATAAGGATTTGGACAATGAAGGAAGAGCAAAACAGCGTCAGTCTTCCTCAAGGGATTCAGGGAAAGTCAAGGAGCTTCAGACTGATAAATTTGAAACCATAAAGCGTTTAGAACGTGAACAAAAGACCATTAAGAAGAAAGAAGAAAGTAAGAAAAAAACAGAAAAGCAAAGACCGCAGCAGAAGGTGAAACGGGCAAATAATGTCAACTATACCAGGGCGTATGAAAATGGTATGTATGATGATTATGAAGATTTTGATTCATAATAATTTTAAATCATAATAAAGAAAAGCTATTGCAAAGTAATAAAAATTGCAATAGCTTTTTTTATAAGCTTTTTTAACGATAGTCTGTGAATGCTTAAATATTATTTCTATGACAGTTTTCTGCTAATAATTTTTCAAAATCCTGTGCCAGCAAAGGTTTACTGAAGAAGTAGCCTTGTAAAATGTCACACATCTGCTCCTGAAGAATCTTTAACTGTTCGATATCTTCCACACCCTCTGCTATTACGGCAATGTCCATCTTATGTGCTAAAGTAATGATGGTGTCAGCAATGAATTCATCCTTTGCATTCACTACGATACGGTCAATAAAACTCTTATCGATTTTTAAGGTATTAATTGGAATTCTGGTAAGGTAATTCAAGGAAGAATAACCGGTTCCAAAATCGTCCAGGGCAATTTTAACTCCCATAGATTTAATACAATCGATGATGTATAAATTATGTTCAATGGAATCCATCAAAATGCTTTCTGTAATCTCTAATTCCAATAATTCTGCCGGTAAACCGGTAGTATGAAGAACATCCTGAACTACATGGATCAAAGAATCTCCCACTAGCTGTGCTGGGGAAATATTAACAGATACTACGATGTTTTCATAACCCTGGTCCATAATTTTTTTATTAAACCGGCAGGCCTCATATAATGCCCAGTCTCCAAGTTCACGAATCAGCCCACATTCTTCCGCAATCGGAATAAATTCCGCCGGGGAAATAAATCCAAGGACTGGATTTTCAAGACGCATTAAAGCTTCGTATCCTGTAATAATTCCGGTATGTACACTTGCCTGTGGCTGGTAAACAAGG
>JAFPAZ010000097.1 GCA_017390645.1 Lachnospiraceae bacterium | reverse complement strand
CCTTCTATCTTTGATAAATTGGAACAGGAAACTACGAAAGAATTAGAACCAATTGCTGAAATGAAAGAAGGAAATCCGAAGAAGGAAGAAAACGGGTGGAGAGAAACCATAGTGGCAAAGCCTCAAATGGTGGAACTACAGGAAGAAGATACTTTTACCGAATCTGAGGAAGAAGCAAGAGAGGTACTTAAAAAACTGAAAACAAAAGAGAAATTAAGTGAAAAAGAACAGATTTTAAATAAAAAGACCATAGAAAAGCCGGTTTCAACGCCACAAGATGCCATACCGACGGCACCAAGACCTACGAAAAATGTGGAAAAAGAAAATGCAGAAAAGATTACTTTTACAGAAAATGTCAACTATAAATTTCCGCCGCTTAGTCTTTTGGCAAAATCTCAGGAATTGCAAAAGAATGACATCAATCATATCCGGCAGACAGCTCAGAAGTTACAACAGACTTTAGAAAACTTCGGAGTCAAAGTAACAGTGACAGATTATAGTTGTGGACCTACCGTTACCCGTTATGAGTTGCAGCCGGAACCGGGAACTAAGGTTAGTAAAATTGTGTCACTAACAGATGATATTAAATTAAACTTAGCAGCGGCAGACATTCGTATGGAGGCACCGATTCCTGGAAAGTCAGCCATTGGTATTGAAGTTCCAAATAAGGAAAATCTTACTGTATTTTATCGTGATTTAATTGAAACGGATGACTTTAGAAAACATCCATCCAATATTGCCTTCGCAGTAGGAAAGGATATTGCAGGTAAGACTATTGTGGCAGATATTGCGAAAATGCCACACCTTTTGATTGCAGGACAAACTGGTTCTGGTAAATCAGTTTGTATCAACACTTTGATTATGAGTATTTTATATAAAGCTCATCCGGATGATGTAAAACTTATTATGATTGATCCTAAGGTAGTAGAACTTAGTGTTTATAATGGAATTCCGCATCTATTAATTCCTGTGGTTTCTGACCCAAAGAAAGCTGCAGGGGCCTTAAACTGGGCGGTTGCAGAAATGACAGAGAGATATCAAAAGTTTTCGGATTACGGTGTTCGTAATCTGAAAGGGTACAATCAGAAGGTAGAAGAAGTAAATCAGGAAGTAGGAGAAGAAAGTCAGCTGAAGAAATTACCGGAAATTGTAATTATTGTGGATGAGCTTGCGGATTTAATGATGGTAGCACCAGGAGAGGTAGAGGATGCCATTGTACGACTTACCCAGCTGGCAAGAGCGGCAGGAATACACTTAGTTATTGCAACCCAGAGACCTTCTGTAAACGTAATCACCGGTCTGATTAAAGCCAATGTGCCTTCCAGAATTGCCTTTGCGGTATCGCAAGGTGTAGATTCCAGAACCATTATTGATATGAATGGTGCAGAAAAACTGCTTGGAAAGGGAGATATGTTGTTCTTCCCATCCGGATTCCAAAAACCGGTTCGTGTACAGGGTGCCTTTGTATCAGATAAAGAAGTAGGAGATGTAGTGGAATATATTAAGAGTCAGAATGAGGTGAAGAAATACAGTGATGATATTTCAGCTAAAATCACTCAGGCTGCTACAGCTTCTTCTGGAAAGTCTCAGGATGGTGACAAGGATGAATATTTTATTGAGGCAGCGAAATTCATTATTGAAAAAGAAAAAGCCTCTATAGGGATGTTACAAAGAGTATATAAAATTGGATTTAATCGTGCTGCCAGAATTATGGATCAGCTTGCAGAAGCTGGTGTAGTAGGACCGGAAGAAGGAACGAAACCTCGAAAGATTTTAATGACAATGGATGAGTTTTTGCAGATGTTAGAATCTGAATAATGAAAATTGATGGCAATTTGTAGTTAGGTCGTGAATCGTTGAGTCTGAGGTTGCTGTTTCCTCAGTAACCTGACACTTGGTGTCAGGTTAAGTAATGGAATGATTTAGGCTGAGGTCAAAATTGAGGCTAAAATAAAATATTTCGTAGACGGAAAGATATTTTTTTGCTATACTAAGCAGAGGAATATCTTTCTTCCATTTTTGCGTGAAGAAAAAGTAATAAATCAGAGAGGATACATGGTGAGAAAATGAAAACAGATATACAAATCGCACAAGAAGCTCAAATGGTGCATATTAAAGAAGTTGCAGCAAAATTAAATATTACAGAAGAAGAGTTAGAGTTTTACGGTAAATATAAAGCAAAACTTAGTGATGAATTAATTGATAGAATCAAAGACAATGAAAATGGTAAGTTGGTACTTGTAACAGCGATTAACCCAACCCCTGCCGGAGAAGGAAAAACTACCGTTACGGTTGGATTGGGACAGGCATTATGCAAGTTAGGAAAGAAGGCAGCCATTGCCCTTCGGGAACCTTCTTTAGGACCTTGTTTTGGAATTAAAGGTGGAGCAGCAGGGGGGGGTTATTCCCAGGTGGTGCCAATGGAAGACTTAAATCTTCATTTTACCGGAGATTTTCATGCTATTACCTCCGCAAATAATTTATTGGCAGCCTTGCTTGATAATCATATCCAGCAGGG
>JAFPAZ010000096.1 GCA_017390645.1 Lachnospiraceae bacterium | reverse complement strand
TCAGGAAGAAGAAGATATGATAATTTATGGTCTGGAAACTTATAACCTGTGTAAGGATTTGTCTTCTTACATCAGTTTAAGACAAAGAAAAAAAAGCAGTAAATAAAATATCAAAAGACAAACCCGGCATGGCCTGTAGCTAGAGGCAGATAAGCCGGGTGATTTCTTGCGATAATAGAAGGATAGAATGAAGAAGAGATGAAGAAGAGATGAAGAAGAGAAGGAGTAATATAAAAATAATGCCAGTTATATTAAATTTTATGGTGCTAGGTATGGAATTTGTGGGGACCTATCATAGTTTTCACGAAGGAGGTATTCAAAATTTAAGATACTACACTGTATTAAGTAATATTTTGGCCTTGATTGTGAGTTTTTTGTATATTACATATTATATTCTTAGTTTTAATAAGAAAGGAGCCAGTTTTCCGAAATGGTTAAGTCAGTTGAAATTTACTACCTGCACTTGCCTGGCGTTAACTTTTGTTGTAGTGATTACAGTATTGATTCCCATAGATGGCATACAGTCCATAGACCACTATATCTTTGGTTCTGCTAATATCTATCATCATGTTTTATGTCCCATTGTGATGTTTTTTTCTTTTTGTGTATTTGAAAAGGAAAGAGAACTTACCCTAAGGGACAATATATCAGCAATGATACCGACTGTCATATATGCTTTGGTAATGATCATATTAAATCTTGCAAAAGTATTAAAAGGACCATACCCATTTTTATATGTATATGACCAACCGATTTATATCAGTGTCATATGGGCAGTTGTTATTTTGGCATTAACCTATGTTCTGGGATTTGTTTTAAGGGTGTTAAATGGAAGAGGACGAAAAACAACGGTTTCATAAAAAAATAGGAAAGCGAAGGTATCATGATATCACATATGAATACCCCGCTTTCTTTTTTATGAACCGCTGGATGTATATTTGTGGATTCCAAATTTCCACAGACAATAACAAGGGAGCAAGAATAATATCGCAAATAAGGGAAGGAAAATATAGAAACGGTTCGTACTTTTATCCAGTATATAAAGCAAAGGATAATATTGCACCAAAGCATATGGTATTACGAAGGTTGTAAACTGCAACATCCTTTTCCCATAAATGCTGACAGGATATTTTCCGTATTCCCTTGCACCGTCTGTTAAAACATTCATAAATTCTAATCCATCTAAGGTAAAAAAGCACAATGCTGCATAAATAAGAAAAATACCTGTAAAAAGGGCAGTGCCGCCAATTAGCATAAAAATAACGGTTAGTACTTTGGAAAAACTCCATTCTACATTGCTTTTTGTAATCCCGTAAATAAACATTACCACTGCCTGCAGCATTCTGCCAATCCGGGTAAGTTCGAATTTGCTTCCTAATACCTGAAGGATTTCATTTCTTGGGCGAACCAGCACACGGTCAAAGGTTCCATTCTTCACCATATCGGGAAATACATCAAAACCTCTGGCATACATTTCAGCCAAAGAGAATTCCAAAAGCATAATGGAAAAACAAAGTATCACTTCACTATAACCAAATCCCTTTACCTGGGAAAACCTCTGAAACATAAAAAATACCCCTAAAAATACATTAAAAGACACCAGAAACTGGCCGATGGCGGTAAGAAGAAAAGACATCTTATACTGCATCATACTGCGGATATTTATGGATACATAATGCATATATAACTTTAATGAACTGGTTTCTTTTGTGTTCATGGTAACTCAAACCTCCTTGCACTATAATTTTTATTAAAAATAACTTCAGCCACCTTGTACTGTAATTCTTTTTTCTGCGATGCTACATAATTTCTTACCCAGTACAGTCAGTGCAAAAAGCCAAAACAACTGTAACATAATGGCTTTTAACATGGCTTCACTGCCCATACTACCACTGTAAATCCGTAATGCCACATTCTGCATGGCGGCAAAGGGGAGAAGTTCCATGATTTTTTGGAGTTTTTCAGGGAAGAAAGGCAATGGAATGACAGCCCCTGCGAAAAATTCCACGGAAGTAGTAAATAACATTCTTAATCCTTGCGGTGAGATGGTAAAAAAGGTAAGGGAGTAAACCAGCATACAAAAGGATACCGTAACCGCAAGCCCAAGAAGCAGGGTGATGACAAACAGAAGAAAATGAAAAAAGCTTGCCGGCATACAAAGCCTATAAGGACTCGGTAAAAAAGCTGCCACAATCAGTATTGGAAAACACCTTAAAACGGCTTTCGATAACCGGTTTGCGATGCTTCTTGAAAACCACATATGATAGATGTTTAAAGGTCGGCATAACTCATAGGCGATATTTCCATTTACAATGTTGTCAAAAATTTCGTTTTCCAGCATCCAGGCGGCAAAAAAGGCTAAAAAAGCCTGTTGCATCCAGATATAAGATGCTGTAGCGGAGAAAGACATGGGAAAAGCATTGGCATCTGCCTCATAAAATGCTTTATACACAAGAATTTCCATACCACCCCAGGCAAACTGGGTAACAATGCCTGCCAGCGCAGCAGTACGATATTGCAGCCCCATCAAAAAACGCAGTCGAAAAAAGGATAAATATTTTTTCATGCCGCACCTCCTTAAATATCGTAAGAACGGTATAGTTCGGCCAAGGTTTCATCGATATGGGGATTTCCTTTGGTAATATCAGTCAAAGATCCATCAAAAAGAATCTGACCTTTACCGATTAGGATAACACGTTTGGTTAAGGCCTCGATGTCCTGCATATCATGTGTGGTTAATATTACAGTAGTACCATGAATTTCATTCTGTTTCCGGATAAAATCACGGACTGCCAGTTTGGAAACAGCATCCAGACCAATGGTAGGTTCATCTAAGAATAGAATCTTAGGGCTATGTAACAATGAAGCTGCAACTTCACAACGCATTCTCTGGCCTAAGGATAGTTGCCTTGTAGGAGAGCGTAATAAATCTCCTAAGTTTAGTAATTCTGTTAGTTCTTCTAAATTCGACCGATAGGTTTGGATTGGGATAGAATAAATATCCTTTAATAATTCAAAGGAGTCTATGACCGGAACATCCCACCATAACTGGGAGCGTTGTCCGAAGACGACACCAATTTCCTTCACATGTCGGATCCTGTTCTTCCATGGAATTTGTCCATTGATAAGACACTTTCCGGCATCCGGTGTTAATATTCCGCTTAGAATTTTAATGGTGGAGCTTTTCCCTGCTCCATTAGGGCCGATGTAGCCAACCATTTCTCCATCCTGAATGGTAAAACTGACATCACTTAGGGCATGAACTTCTTCATACTCCCTGTGAAAGAAAGACTTACAGGCTTCTTTCAATCC
>JAFPAZ010000095.1 GCA_017390645.1 Lachnospiraceae bacterium | reverse complement strand
GCATTTTCCTCTTCAATGCATTTAATATAAGCAGATAGCTTGTCTGCACCCTTAACCAGTTTCCATAGCATAATCTCCTCATCCTGAGGAAAAAAGATACTAAAATAAGATTCCTTCATATCCTCCGGTAACATGCGAAGCAGCTTTTCGCATGCCACCTTTTCCACTTCTTTATATGCATTCTTTATTTTGTCATTGGCATATTTTACGGGAGTAGGCATATCACCTGTAATGATTTCATTTGCATCATGATAAAGACCAATTAAAGCCGCTTTTTCTGCATTATAGTTCTTTCCCAATCTCTTATTTCCTATCACAGCCAAAGCATGTGCCAGCATGCTCACTTCCATGGAATGCTCACTAATCGTTTCCTGTCTCGCATTACGCATCAGTGCCCACCGGTCAATATATTTCATCCTTGACATCATTGCAAAAAACTGATTCATTTGAATTTCCTCCACATATAGCAACCTGTCCGTTCAGACCTGCTAACGTAACGCCAAATCTTTAGGACTCATATTTGCAAAATCAAATGCATTTACAGTAAAATTTTCAAAATCTAAAGTTTCGATTTCATTGGTTAATATATCCCAGTTTTTAGGTACCCATGAACTTCTGTAATTTCTGATTTTTCCTTTATATATGCGAGATAACTTCGGACATATCCGAAAGTCTTTCGGCCGCACCAGACCGCAGTTTTTATGAAACAAATCAATGCCACTCTTTTCAAGTATATATGCAACAAACTGTGAGCAAAAGTATTGTGTTTTTCGCACCACCGGTCTATGTATCATGGCACCTACAATCCCAAGATAATTATATGTATATATTTCCTGATTATCTTTAAATACCTGTATTTCCTGCTTCAATCTTTCATACTGTAAATCACTTACCTGCAAAGCATAAATACTGCATTTTGTTTCTTTAAATTTACCAAAGACACCCTTTTCTATATCTTCTTTGATAAATCCATTATCCCATGGATTATTTACTCTCTTTCGTGCAAAACTGTACATTTCCCTTAATTCCACATCCAAAGCAATGGAAGCATGGGCATAAGGTTCCCTAGTATACCATCGAATCATCTTTGCCGGAAATGTCGATGTCTGTGATAATACCAAAAATACATATTTTTTCTCATCTGAATTATTATGAAGTTGCAATTTGTTCATGATTTTGATTCCTCTGTTTCCTATCCTTAATTCGCTATTTCTTTATTCTTGTTTCGCCATTTTTTCTTCCTTGGTTACAAGTTCTTTCAGATCCCTCATCTTATTCTTAATTCGATCCGGAGTAGCCTTATCCACCAATATGAGGCTAATCCAGCGTTTCGAAACCTGATACTGTCCGCATCTTCTGGCAAGGTCTGCCATGATGCACATTACTGTATACTGGTTCATGCCACACATCGGAAATGGTTCGTTGGAAAATGCCGCATCAAATCCGGCATAGGCCTTTAATAATAAATTCTTTTCTTCTTTTAATAATTCCTTTTCAATCTGCTTTGCCTTCGATCCCTCTAACGAAAGGTTTTCTCTTTTTCCCCTTAACATCCATGCAAGCTTTAAGCAATTATATGCCTTTTCACTGTCTTTTCCACCTTTTACAACCGTACAAAGCAACGCCATCTTATGTCTTAAAATGGCTTCATCATAGGAATATACCTGTAAATCATTATTAATCCCTTTAAAGCTCGATGAAATCTTCTCTTTTATGAGTTTCTGCTGTCTAAGCATGATACCCTGGAAAAATTTCGTCAATGCAGCATAACCACATTGCTCACAAACCACTGCATCATACTTTAAAGGATCCATCTTTTCATATATCGGTCTTAAATCCGTATCTACCGTCGATGACCGTAATTTACCAAGCCGGACAGCCAGTACCTTATTTTCATGATCACAAACCGGACATTGATATGTCTTAAAAAATAACATCTCTTCCTCATGAAATTCTTCTTCTTTATCCTCTTTATCCACTTCCTGTGGCTTTTTTTCTTCGAATATCTGTATCCCGTCTAATGAATCAAATCCTAATGCTTCCAAGCCAGAAAATAAATTCATTTCATCCACTACCACTACCTCCATAATTTATCCTTTTCCCTCATGATTCAGGTTGTGAATCATCCGGGACTACTACTTTTTGTATGAGCTTTTCAAAGAAACAATCCGGTTAAATACAAGTGACTCTTCCGTGCTATCCTTTAAATCCACACAGAAATATCCATGACGTAAAAATTGGAAACGATCCAATGGTTTTGCATCTTTTAATGCAGGTTCCACATAACATTCCTTCATCACCACCAGTGAATTCGGGTTTAAATTAAGCGTACCATCTTCATTTAGTTTTCCTTTTTCTTCATCGATGATATTTTCATATAATCTTACTTCCGCTTTTACCGCCTGAGAAGCATCCACCCAATGAATGGTTCCCTTTACTTTTCTTTCCGCAAATCCGCTTCCACTCTTTGTAGCAGGGTCGTAAGTACAGTGAACTTCCACTACATTTCCATTTTCATCCTTTACAAAATCTGTACAGGTAACAAAATACGCATTCTTCAAACGTACTTCATTTCCCGGGAACAATCTGAAATATTTCTTTGGTGGTTCTTCCATAAAATCTTCTCTTTCGATATAAAGCACTTTTGAAAATGGCACCTGACGTTTTCCCATTTCCTCGTTTTCCTGGTTATTCTCTACATCAAGATATTCTACCTGACCTTCTGGATAATTATCAATCACCAGTTTAATTGGATCTAATACTGCCATCATACGGTTACATTTCATCTTTAAATCTTCACGGATACAGTATTCAAACATGGCATAATCAGAAGAACTTTGAGCCTTGGATACACCAGAAAGTTCCATAAACATCTGAATGGATTCCTTTGTAAAGCCTCTTCTTCTAAGGGCACTTAAGGAAACCAGTCGAGGGTCATCCCATCCATCTACAATTCCATCTTCTACTAATTTCTTAATATATCTCTTACCGGTAACCACATTTGTTAAATATAACTTTGCAAATTCGATCTGTTGCGGCTTATTTTCAAATTCCAGTTCATTGATCACCCAGTCATAAAGAGGTCTGTGGTCTTCGAATTCCAAAGTACAAATAGAGTGGGTTACTCCCTCCACTGCATCTTCAATTGGATGAGCAAAATCGTACATTGGATAAATGCACCACTTGTCCTTCGTATTATGATGAGACATACGGGCAACACGGTAAATCACGGGATCCCTCATGTTTATGTTACCGGAAGCCATATCTATCTTAGCTCTCAATACTTTAGAACCATCTTCAAATTCGCCATTCTTCATTCGTTCAAACAAGTCCAGATTTTCTTCAATGGAACGATTACGATAAGGACTTTCCTTACCAGGTTCTTTTAAAGTTCCTCTATATTCGCGAATCTCCTCTGCTGATAAATCACACACATAAGCTTTTCCCTTTTTAATTAACTTAACCGCACCTTCATACATGGCATCAAAATAATCCGATGCATAAAAAATATGGTCTTCAAAATCTGCCCCTAACCATTCTACATCCTTACGAATGGACTCCACAAACTCTGTTTTCTCTTTCATAGGATTCGTATCGTCAAATCTTAAATTAAACTGACCACCGTATTTCTTTGCCAGACCATAGTTTAATAAGATGGACTTAGCATGTCCAATGTGAAGGTAACCATTCGGCTCCGGCGGAAAACGGGTTACAATCTTCGTACACTTTCCTTCTTCTAAATCTTTTTCAATGATTTGTTCTATAAAATTCTTAGATACTACTTCATTTTCCATGACATTTTCTCCTAATTCCGTATAGTTTGTTATGTGATTCTACATTACCTGTGACTATCGTTTTATTTTTAAGTCCACTTCTCATAATTTCCATTTTAACACGAATTGGTATATATTAAAAGAGATTTTTTTATGAAATATAAAAAAGGGCTGTCACACCTGGAAAAATAGATACGGAATATGAATCGTTTCAAAATAATTTCTTCCATATCCTGTGTTATTTACACTTCAGGGGAGAGCCCTTTTTATATCTTATTCTATTCTTTTATCTTACTTCTTTTTTGCTTATTCTTTTTCCTTCGCAATCTGAACCACCGGTGCCTCTACACCGGTAACATTAATATTTCTGGTAACCTGTGCATCATAACCTTTGGCCTTAATCAGGTCACTTAAATCTACTCCTGTTACTTCCTTCATGGATTCAAAAACCTGTGCCATCACTCCGGTTACATTACCGGCAACGTTATTTACCCCAGAGCCATTTCCATTATCCATAATTAAAATCTTATCAATTTGTGATAATGGCTGTGCAATCTTTCCTGCCATATCCGGTAATACCTGAATCAACATTTCTGCAACAGCAGCACCGGTATATTGCTGGTAAGCTTCTGCTTTCTTCTGCATGGCTTCTGCTTCTGCAATACCTTTGGCACGAATCGCCTCTGCTTCCGCCTTACCTTTCTGGCTGATGACATCCGCTTCCGCCTGACCGGTAGTTTTAATCGCTTCCGCCTCCGCCATAGCCTTAACTTTCTGTGCTTCCGCCTCGGCAATGGCAAATTTCTTCTTTGCTTCTGCTTCTGCTTCCGCCTCAGCAATCTTACGATACTTTTCAGAATCCGCCATGGTCTGTTGTTTTTCTTTTTCTGCGATAGCAGGTTCTACGACCTCTGCACGAAGACTTTCCTTCTTACGTTCTGCCTGCTTTTGAGCAAGTTCGATATTTTTTTGTTCTTTTACGATATCGATTTGAACCTGTGCTGCCTCAATATCTTTTTGTCTTTCCTGCTTTAATAATTCTGCATCTAATTGGGCTGCAATGACCTCTTTCTGGGTAATGTTCTTCTGGATATCATAGGCAGCATCTGCTTTCGCTTTCGCAGCCTGTTGTTCCTGCATGTAAGAAGCTTCCTGTACCTGTTTTAACTTATTCGCTTCCGCAATTTCTGTTTCTGCCTGTAATCTTGCCTGCTCACCGGCACGTCTCGCTTTGGAAGTTTCAATCTGAGCTTCTCTGTTGGCTTCTGCTTTCGCAATTTCAGCATCCTTCTTCTTTTCCGCAATCTGCTTTACACCTAACGCCTGTATGTAGCCGTTACTGTCATTAATGTCCTTAATGGTGAAAACTTTTACTTCCAGACCCATTTCCATTAATTCAGTACCAACCACTTCCTGTACTTTGGATGCAAAGGTTTCTCTGTCTCTGTAAATCTCTTCTACTGTCATAGTAGAAACGATTTCACGCAACTTACCTTCCAAAACGTTGGTAGCGGTATTTTTAATGGATGCTTCAATCTGAGTTTCGTTCTTTCCTGTAAACTGCTCAATGGCATTAAAAATCGCATTCTGCTCATTCTTAACCTTAATAACCGCAGTACCAACGACTGCAAT
>JAFPAZ010000094.1 GCA_017390645.1 Lachnospiraceae bacterium | reverse complement strand
CATATGTGGACGGATGATTTCGGAAAGTGGAACTAAAACGTCTGCTAATATATTGGCAAGGACAATATCATACTTTTCATATCCCACCCGGTCTTTGGTTTCCTGATCCGATAAAATATTTCCCTGGAATACTTCCATATTTTCATCGGTCAATCCGTTCTTCTCTAAGTTTTCTAAGGTAGCACTAATGGCATGTTCATCAATGTCCGTACCCACTGCAAATCCTGCTCCGAGTTTTAACCCGATAATGGATAAAATACCACTTCCGCATCCTACATCTAACAGCCGGTCTCCTTTTTTCATGTATTTGTCCAACTGATGAATGCATAATTTCGTAGTGTGGTGGGAACCGGTGCCAAAGGCTGTTCCCGGGTCAATCTCTACTACCGTGTCAGTTTCTTTTTTATCTTCTAACACTTCCCAGGTTGGTTTTATGATAATATGGTCATTTACCCGGAAAGGTTTAAAAAACTGTTTCCAGTTGTTTATCCAGTCTTTGTCTTCGGTTTCTCCAATGGTTATGGTCTTTGGGCCTACCGGAAGGAACTGTTCGATTTCATCTAACTGTTCTTTGATCTGCTTTACCAATTCATCCATATTTACTTCCGGATCAATGTAGCAGCTAATTCTTGCTGTTCCATCATCCGGTGCGATTTCATCCGGTAATAAATCTACATACATTCTCGCTTTTTCTTCTTCTGTCAAAGGAACATGATCCTCTATTTCAATTCCTTCAATACCTAATTCACTTAAAGCATAACTAATCATGTCTTCTGCCGCCGTGGTGGTATCAATGGTTAATTTCGTCCATTTCATAATAATACCCTTTCTTTTTTGTTTTTGTAGTCTAGGAAACATACGGTATGCCATTTTTTAAGTACCACAAAAAGCACAACCTTTTTGTCCCTGAACCCATGCTGTTTACGAAACGACAAAATGGGCGAATCATCTTTTATTTTTAAAAGATTCTTCACCCTTTTGTTTATTAAAATTTCTTTTTCTTTTTCTTATGTCCTAAGCCGGCACTAAACATATCTCCCTGAGGATCTGCTGCCCTTCTTGAGCTGTCTGTTACGGTCTGGTCATATTGATTTAAAATATCTTTTTGTTCTTTGGTTAATTTATCCGGTACTTCCACTACCAATGTTACATAGTGATCACCACGGATGTTTTTATTTCTAAGAGTAGGAACGCCTTTTCCTTTCAACTTAATCTTAGTATCTGTCTGGGTACCCGCCTTAATTTCATAGTCTACTTTACCATCAATGGTATCAATGGAAATCGTAGAACCTAAGGCTGCCTGAGTGAAAGAAATTGGTTCTGTAGAGAAAATATCGTATTCCTGACGTTGGAACTTAGGATGTCTGTCTACTAAGATAGTGATTAATAAATCGCCTCTTGGACCACCATTGGTTCCCGGCTCGCCCTTTTCTCGCATACGGATATTTTGTCCGTTATCGATACCTGCCGGTACGGTAACTGAAATCTTTTTCTTACTCTTTACATAACCGGTACCTGCACAAAAACTACATTTATGTTTTACGATTTTACCGGAACCACTACAATCCGGACAGGTTTGCACATTTCTTACCATACCGAATAAAGATTGTTGCGTATATACAACCTGACCTTTTCCTCCACACTTCGTACAAACTTCAGGGGAGGTTCCTTTTTGCGCTCCGGTTCCATTACATTCTTCGCATTCATCCTTTAATGGAATTTCAAGTTCTTTTTCTGTTCCGAAAACCGCTTCTTCGAAGCTGACACGGATACCGCTTTTTATGTTTGCGCCCTTCATTGGACCGTTGGTT
>JAFPAZ010000093.1 GCA_017390645.1 Lachnospiraceae bacterium | reverse complement strand
CTATATTTCTTTCATTACAATCAGTCTGGCATCTTTTCCATCGGTCCACTGAATGGACATTTCCTTCAGTTTCATGATTTTATTTAAGGACTTATTAAAAAATTCCTTTTCATAAATGTCTGTTTTTCTGCTGTTTTGATATTTCGCACAGGCATCACATGCCGCAGGCTCTACTTCAATTACTTCACGGCAGGTTCTTCCAACAATATCTCCAAAGATTTCCTTTGCCTTCTCATTGGCATAAAGAATCCGGCAATTTTCTACATCCCGCACATACATACACTCATCCACATCATCAAAAGCACTAAGGAGCATATTGGTAGTAGCTTTCGCCATTTCTTTCTGGTGTTTTCGAACCAATACTCCCTGCAGCATATTGGTAATATTCTTACAAAATTGTATGGTAGTATCATCAAATACACGATATTTTTCAAATTCAAAGAACGCAACACAACCTATCTGCTTTCCATATTGAACCACCGGAAGAATCAATAAAGCATTCATTCCAAAGTTTTCAAAGTGTTCCACATCCTTTGGCAACAAATTATCTTTATTAAGGGCAATGTAACCATCTCTTTCCAACCGGCTACGGTTTGTAGTAAAGGAATCCCCAATCACCATCCGTTCCTTATCTTTGATTTCTGTTCCATCGTTCCATTCATAAATAATATGTCCATCGGTTCCACGTTCAACATGGGTGGATTCAAACCCAAAGAAAACAATCTTGCTAAATTCCAGATATCTTCCTACGGTATCGAAAATGGCATAGAAATTCTCTTCGCTGTCTTCCACAGAATTTAAACGGTCTAAAATTTCCGTTTCAATCTGGCTGCGTTTCAAATCCTCTTTCAACAGGATTTCCGCCATCTTAATTCTTTCTGCTTCTCTTTCCTTCACAACTCCAGAATAAACATTATCAGAAATACTCTTTACATAGCTGATAACCGAACCTAACACATCCTGTAAATGTTCATACTGTTCTTTGGTATAACATCCCACAACAAAGGTTGCAATATGGTACTCTTTCACCAATATAGGAAGTAGTACGAATTTTGCCCCGGAGACTTTCTGGGAAAGTTCCACAAAATTAGGGACAATTTCCTGCATCTTTTTCTCGCAGGCTTCTTTCATGATTTGCTTATATTTCGGATAGTCAAAAATATCATAAAACTCACCCATGTAGGTCATGGGACCCTGTGGCGGACAAATCAGCTTTCCTGAACGGTCCACCGCTGCTGCATATAAGCCACTTAATTTTGAAAAAGTTTCCACGATTTCCTGCATTACATCACTGGAGAAGGTATGTACAAAATCCGTTTCATCAATTTCTTCTTCCTGCAACACCGCATCCAGCTGACCTTTTAGTTTGATATTTTCCTCGCTGATACTCTTTTCTCTTTGTCTTTCATCTGTGATATCCATAAGAACCGTTTCAATCCGGATACTGTCATCTGCTTCATATGTAACCATATTATCCGAATGTACCCATATGATTCGTCCTTCATTGTTTTTTACATGAAAACGACATTTGTAACTTGTGGCACCGGTATTAATGGCTCCCCACATTTTATTTTGTATTTCTTCATAATCTTCTTCTGATAACAACCGTTTTAATCCACTATTTCCTTCCCAGATATCATGAATCCGGATGCCATACTGAGAAATATTAGGGGAAACATATAGCACACTGGCATCCGGTCCATTAATTCTTCGGACCATTACTACATATTTACTCTTCATCACAGCGGATTCTAAAAATCCAAACTGAATTTCACGATTCCTATAGGCTGTATTGTTCATAATCACCATGTCTATGCTTTCCGGATTTCCATATTTATCACGGATCACATGAACATGGTCTGTAACAGAAACGATTTCCCTGGATTCTGTCACAATACGATATTCCCTGTAAAAATTTGTAATACCCTGTTGGATATTTTCATAAACCATGTTCGTAAAACGCTCAAAATCATCCGGATGAATCAGGGTTGTCCAGTCTACTCTTTCTTCGTACAATTCCTGACTCGTATAGCCAAACTGATTAATATTCTTAGAAATATATTCCAGCTTCCATTTATTTTTAATGTACATTCTTGCGAATACAACGTTAGAGCAATTTACTAACTTCTCCAATATCACTCTTTCCACTGACGAATCCATACTCTTTCACCCTTTCTGTTTCCTTTATCCAGACAGTTTTTTATCTGTTTCAATTTATTTCAAACAGTTTTTTCTGTTTCTATTTCTTTCACACAGTTTT
>JAFPAZ010000092.1 GCA_017390645.1 Lachnospiraceae bacterium | reverse complement strand
TCACCTATATTTTTTTCAAAGAAAAAGGAGGACTTTTCTTCCTCCCTTTACTCTTTCCATATTTTTTTATTCTATACACGCAACAACCCCTACAAAAAACACCTACGAATTGCTCCCCACTTTATGCTCCCGCAATTCTCTTCTACATGGATTACTTTTCCTGGTACTGCCCACAAAAAACGTTAACTTTCTATTTTCGTTTCCTTAAACTGCTATTACCTTCTCGACCTCAACATCATTTCTTAATGACAAGTCTACATTTCTGCCACAAATCTTAACAATCGGACGAGACAAATAACTTTTATTTATCACCATAATTTCACCTTCACTGCCATCACTCAAAAGAACCTTTGCATGAATATAGGCTTCTAACAACTTTGATAAAAAGATGCTCAAATAAGTCGAATCAAATTTATGTTCCCCTTCTCCTTCCATAAACCGTACTACTTCAAATGGACAAAATCCCCCACGGTATGGACGTTCAGAAACCATAGCTTCATACACATCTACAATTCCTACAATTCTTGCATAATCACTAATTTGAGGAAGTTCAAAACCCATAGGATAGCCGGAACCATCTCCTCTTTCGTGATGTTCCATTACTACTACTTCTACTTCCTTCGGCACATGAAGTTTTGCCATAAACTGATGTCCTATTACTGTATGTCTTTGCAACACAGTACGCTCTGTTGAATTAATTGCTTCTGATTTATTTAACAATTCCGGTGCTATTTTACACTTACCAATGTCATGCACAAGACCACAGGCACCTAGCAAATCCGTCTTATACTGATCCATGTTACACCACACACCCATAAAATAACTAAGCACTGAGACCCCAATGGAATGCATATAATTTACATATGAGGTTTCCTTTAATTCTTTCAAGGCATCAAATATCACATAATTATCCGCATAAGACAATAATAATTCATCACAACGTTTTAAAAATTTCTTAATATCATAAGAAACATGAAACATAGAAAATTTTTGTATTACCGCCTCAAAATCCCTTCTAAAATGTAAAAACGTTCGCCTTTCCTCCGGAATCTGTTCCAAATACTTCACATGAATCTTTTCTACTCCACTAACTTTAAGCAAATGCATCATTCTATAATCTAATTTCGTATCAGCTAAAATCAGCCTCATCCCGCTTTTGGAATAAATATCCTCGTCACTAATCATACCATCCATGAATTCATCTAATGTAATGACTTTTTTTACCATACCATCCCGTTCCTTTTCCAGTATTTACTCTTTTAGTGAATCACCTTTCATCCGGGGGAATATACCTTCCTTCTTATGAAATGTCATACTGTTCCGTCCTTTTACCCGCACTTTCAACTCACACCTACTTTTATTATATTATAACTTCTATTATGACGCAACCAGATTTTCATAATCTTTTTTAGTAAAACGATGGTATGTGGTACCAAATTCATCCCATTCTACACAATACACATATTTATCAATAGTATCGTTTTTGAAAAAAAATACATAACCTAAATCCTCTTCTCTTCTATCCTCAAATATAAATTCTTCAGAATAAGACGCAAAAACTTTCTTTATATCTTCCGGAACAACTCCTTTTTTCGTGACCACATCTATAAAGTCCCTTAAAAATTCGGAATCCGGATGATTCTCTTTCACAAATAACGTGCCCTGTTGTGACACTTCAATACAAAAACGGCTTCCCCGAAAGGAAAAAAGGCTCGTTCCTAAACGTTCTTTGCTATAATCAGAAAAACCGGACAACACCTTTAAAAGTGCTGCTCCGGTCAGGGATAAATCGACATCTAACAAAGAACAAAGCGAACTGTCTTTATAATATAACTGCATCTTTTCCCTGCAATACCCTATTTTCATCTGCCATTCTTTTATGGTATCGCAGATATTTTCTTCTAACGCCCTGTAATTTGCTGTTTTTTCCACGTTTACACCAATCCTTACGTTATTGTTCTGTCCTCTTCCAACTTTATTCTTATTTTTCTCCTATGTTTTCTGCCCCTAATTTTTGCGACTTCCATCCTAATAAATCTGCCAAAGTGATGTTGTCTACTACATTACTGACTGCCTCATTGATTTTTTCCCAAAGAATCAATGTAATGCAATCCGCCTGCCTTTCACAGGCATTCACATCGTCTTCAAGACAGGAAACCGGTGCCAGGCTTCCTTCCGTAAGCCGCAAAATCATACCTACCGTATAATACGAAGGTTCCTTCGCCAGAAAATAACCACCCTGGGGACCACGTATACTCTTCACGTAACCTGCCTTATTTAAAACAGATATAATCTGTTCCAGGTATTTATCCGATATCTGTTGTCTTGCTGCAATATCTTTTATACTAATAGGCTCTTTCCTGTCGCTTCGAGCCAAATCCAGCATTAAACGTAATGCGTACCTTCCCTTTGTCGATATTTTCATCCTATGATTCCTCCACCCAATACTACATCACCATCATATAAAACTACAGCCTGTCCCGGAGTTATGGCCCGCACCTGTTCATGAAAAATACATCTTAATGTATCTTCCCCTGCATATTCCACATGACATCGGGTTTCATGTTGTCCATATCGAATCTTCGCTGAAATATCTCCACAATCCTTAAAATCAGCAATTCCCATATGATTGATATGATGGCAGATAAGTTCTTTTGAAAAAACATCCTGACTGTCACCTAAAACTACCTCATTGGTTTCCGGTCTGATTTCACAAACAAATACCGGTTTTCCAAAAGAGAGATTTAACCCTTTTCTTTGACCAATGGTATATCTGTGAATTCCTTTATGCTCTCCTAATATATTACCGTCCCGGTCAACAAAATTTCCCGTTTTAAATTTTATATCACTTTCTCTTTCAATATAGCCGGCATAATCATTATCAGGAACGAAACAGATTTCCTGACTATCCGGTTTCGATGCTACAAAAAGACCGATATCCTGCGCAATTTTTCGTACCTCGTCCTTTTCATATTCTCCTACCGGCATCAACGTGTGTGCAAGCTGTTCCTGGGTCAGATTATAAAGCGCATAAGTCTGATCTTTACTGGCAGTGGCAGATTTACAAATTGCATAACGTCCATTATCTAAGAAACGTACCCTGGCATAATGCCCGGTAGCAATATAATCTGCCCCAATTTCAAGACTACGGTTTAATAAGGACTCCCATTTTACATATCGGTTACATCTGATACAGGGATTTGGTGTTTTCCCTAAAGAATACTCTTTCACAAAATCATCAATTACCTGCTCTTTAAAGACATCTCTAAAATTCATGACATAAAAAGGAATATCCAGTATTCCTGCAACTCTTCTGGCATCCTCAACCGCACTAAGTCCACAGCAACCACCTTCGTTTTCAACTGTTTCCTTCTGCCAAATCTGCATCGTGACACCAATGACATCATAACCTTGTTCTTTTAGCAGATAGGCTGCCACAGAGGAATCCACCCCTCCGGACATTCCTACTACCACTTTTTTCTTCGTTTTTACTGTATAATCCATACTTATTCCTCAGACATTTCATGATATGCTTCGGTTTCTTCGATATCCTCTACCGGTGGTTTTAATCCTTCAATTTCAATGTGGTTCTTTTGCGCATAATCCCACAATGCTGCATGAATTGCCTCTTCCGCCAACAAAGAACAATGCACCTTCACCGGTGGCAGACCATCCAAGGCTTCCATTACTGCCTTATTTGTAACTTCCAAAGCCTCCTGAACCGTTTTTCCTTTTACTAATTCAGTCGCCATACTACTTGTAGCAATCGCAGCTCCACAACCAAATGTCTTAAATTTTGCTTCCTGAATGACTCCATTTTCGTCTATATCAAGATACATTCTCATGATATCTCCACATTTTGCATTTCCTACAGTTCCCACTCCACTTGGTTCTTCCATTTCTCCTACATTTCTTGGATTTGTAAAATGATCCATTACCTTTTCACTATACATGTCTCATACCTACCCTTTCTATCTCATATTTTTGCACTATCTCGCATTTTTGCACTATTTCACATTTTTGTGCTATTCCACATCTTTTCACTATTTCACATTTTGTACTATTTCACATCTTTTCACTATTTCACATTTTTGTACTATTTCACATTTTGTACTATTTCACATTTTATAGTATTTCGCACTTTGTACTATTTCACATTTTTGTACCTTAATTTTTCACTTTTTAAAAGCAACATCATAGAATACTATAGTTTCACAATTCCTTATTTCGATATTCCTCTTAAGACTGTTCTTTCAAAAAGTCCTCATATAATGGTGACATACTTCTTAGCCGTTCAATAATCTTTTTTAACTCATCCACTACAAAATCTATTTCTTCTTTTGTGGTATCCTTTGATAACGTAATTCTTAAGGAACCATGTGCAATTTCATGTGGCAAGCCAATGGCCAGCAATACATGAGAAGGATCCAAGGACCCAGAAGTACAGGCAGAACCACTAGAAGCACAAATTCCTTTCTGATCCAACATAATCAATAAAGATTCCCCTTCCACAAAACGGAAGCTAAAATTCGCGTTATTACTTAATCTTAATGTCGGATGTCCATTTAGTTTTACATAAGGAATTTCTTTCATCACCCGTTCCATCAGATAATCCCTTAAATTCTTTTCATATTCAGCCCTTTCCTCCAAGGTTTCCTTTGCAAGTTTCGTTGCAGCCCCAAAACCCACGATTCCAGGAGTATTAAGGGTACCCGCTCTCCTGTTCCTTTCCTGGGCTCCACCATGAATAAAAGAACCTAGTCTGACACCATTTCTCAAATACATGATGCCAACACCCTTAGGACC
>JAFPAZ010000091.1 GCA_017390645.1 Lachnospiraceae bacterium | reverse complement strand
TATTACTGCAAGAGTTAACTCTCGTACTACTGCAAGACCAGGAGATACTGTTCAGTTAGCATTCGACTTAAGTAAGATTCACTTATTCGATAAAGAGACTGAAAGAATTATCGTTAACTAAGAAATATAAAATATTTGTCGGATCTCTATCGTTTTTTAAGATGAGATATGGCTTTGGAATATACCAGATGGTTGCATCTGGTATATTTTTTTAGCAAAAATTTAGAAATGCTATGGCAAATAGAAAGATAAATACACGAAGTATATAGGTAAATGTTGAGTGGTAAAAAATAAAAGAGAAATTTATAAAAATTTCTCTTTTATTTTTGTCGATTATGCTATAAAATATAAATTAGTGAATTGTGATTGATTAATGAAAAAGGGAGTGAACGTGAAATGATTTCAAATCAGATTTTACAAGATACCATAGATGGTATTAAGGGGATTTCAAGGGTGGATTTGTGCGTTATGGACATGGAAGGGAAACCGTTAGCATCTACCATGCTTGAAGTTTCTGAATATGATAAAGTGGTGACGGCTTTTGTGGATTCCCCTGCAGAAAGTCAAGTTTTACAAGGATGTCAGTTTTTTAAAGTATATGATGATAATCAGTTGGAATATGTCATTTTGGCAAAAGGTGAAAATGATGATGTGTATATGATTGGAAAGTTGGCAACTTTCCAGATTCAGAATCTTTTGGTAGCATATAAAGAAAGATTTGACAAGGATAATTTTATTAAAAATTTATTGTTGGATAATTTATTGTTGGTAGATATCTATAACAGAGCAAAAAAACTGCACATTGATACAGATGTCAGAAGAGTGGTATATATAATTGAAACCAAGGTAGAGCGGGAGAATAACGTACTAGAGACGGTTCGTAGCCTGTTTTCCAGCAAGACAAAGGATTTTATTACTGCGGTAGATGAAAAGAATATTATTTTGGTGAAAGAGGTAAAGCAGACTGAGTCTTATGAAGATATGGAAAAGACAGCAAAGGTCATTGTAGATATGCTTAACTCAGAAGCCATGACACAGGTAAGGGTTGCCTATGGAACCATTGTAAATGAAATCAAAGAAGTTTCCAGATCTTATAAAGAAGCGAAGATGGCTTTGGATGTTGGAAAGATTTTCTATGAAGATCGTAATATCATTGCTCATGGTAATTTAGGTATTGGACGATTGATTTATCAGCTTCCAATACCATTATGTAAGATGTTTATTAAAGAAATTTTTGACTCTCGGACTCCGGATGAATTTGATGAGGAAACATTAACTACGATTAATAAGTTCTTCGAGAATAGTTTGAATGTTTCGGAAACTTCAAGACAGTTATATATCCATAGAAATACCCTGGTATACCGTCTGGACAAGTTGCAAAAGACTACCAATCTGGACTTAAGGGTATTTGAGGATGCGATTACCTTTAAGATTGCATTAATGGTAGTAAAGTATATGAAATATATGAAGAGTTTAGAGTATTAGATGAAATAATTTGTGGACGGAATCAGTGAATTCGTTAGAGAGGAAGTTAAGATGATTACATTTAAGAATGTCACAATGCAATATCCTACAGGTACAGTAGCGTTAAAAGATGTCAGTCTGAATATAAATGAGGGGGAATTTGTATTCATCGTTGGCAGCAGTGGTTCTGGAAAGTCAACCATATTAAAGTTGATTTTAAAGGAGTTGGACGCTACTTCCGGGACTATTTTTGTAGCAGGTAAGGAATTAAAGAAATTAAAACATAAGGAAATTCCTTTTTTTCGCAGGAATATAGGTTTCGTATATCAGAATTTCCGATTGTTAAAGGACCGTACTGTATACGAAAATGTAGCATTTGCACAAAGAGTCATTGAAGCCAATCCGAAGGATATCAGAAGGCAGGTTCCATCCATGCTGACATTGGTTGGCCTTGCAGGTAAGTATAAAAATTATCCGAAAGAATTATCCGGTGGTGAACAGCAAAGAGTTGCATTGGCAAGGGCGCTGGTAAATAATCCGTCTATTATTGTTGCAGATGAGCCTACCGGAAACTTGGATCCTCAGAATTCGTGGGAAATTATGGATTTGTTGAATGATATTAATAAACGTGGAACTACAGTTGTTGTAGTTACACATAATAGGGAAATCGTAAATGCCATGAAAAAGAGGGTTATCACCATTAAGAAGGGTTGTATTATTAGTGACATAGAAGAAAGTGGGTACGATGATGAAATTTAACACAATCGTTTATTCAATTAAGCAGGGAGTAAAGAACATTTTCAGAAATAAAATGTTCTCTTTGGCTTCTATTGGTACAATGGTAGCCTGTTTGTTTTTGTTTGGTGTTTTTTTTGCAGTGGTTATGAATATTAACTATATGATGAAAGAGATGGAAGGTTCTGTCTGCTTGACAGTATTTTTTGATAAAGGGACCACAACAGAAAGAATCGAAGAAATAGGAAATGAAATTGTTGCGAGAGCAGAAGTAAAAGAAGTTGTTTATGTTTCTCCGGAAGAGGCATGGCAAAATTTTTCTGCAGACTTTTTTGAAGGTCACGAAGAGTTGATTTCAGGATTTGAAGGCGACAACCCTCTGAAAGATTCTGATTCTTACAAAGTCTATGTAAATGATGTTAATATGCAGAATGCGTTGGCGGATTATATCAGTAAAATGGAAGGGGTAAGACAGGTAAATAATTCTGAGTCTACTGTTAAGAGTCTGATTAGCATGAATTCTCTGGTGACATATGCTTCAGCAGGGATTATCGTGACATTATTCTTAGTTTCACTTTTCCTAATTATCAACACCATTACCATTGGTATTTCTGTTCGAAAAGAGGAAATTGCCATTATGAAATTAATTGGTGCCACAGACTTCTTTGTACGTGCTCCTTTCTTTGTGGAAGGTTTGATTATTGGGTTTATTGGTGCGTTGGTTCCTATGGGATTTTTATACATTATGTATAATAAAGTTGTAGAGTATGTAATCAGTTCTTATGGTATGATTGCAGGATTTATTAAGTTCCTTCCGGTAAAGGAGGTATTTGTGCAGTTATTACCGGTGGCTTTGTTTTTAGGAATGGGTGTCGGATTTATTGGAAGTATGGTAACGGTTCGTAAGCATCTAAGTATTTAGGAGGGGTTATGTTGAAAAAAGTAATAAAGACGGGGATTTTATTCATTTTACTTTGTATGGTTCCATTGACTTCATTCGCTGGTAATGGAAAGGATGAGGCTGAAGAAAAAAAGAATCAGGCGGAAGAAAAGAAGAAAGAAGTGGAAGATTTAATTCAGGAATTGGAGACTGAAAAAGCAAACACAGAGGCTTATATTCTGGCTCTGGATGCTGAGATGGCTGCCCTGGATGAAAGTATTTCCACTGCAGAGGCAGAAATTGCACAGACAGAGGCGGATATTGTAGTCAAGCAACAGGAATTGGAAGAGGCGAAAATTGAGGAAGAAACGCAGTATGAAACCATGAAAGCAAGAATAAAATTTATGTATGAAAACGGTGATACTGCATATGTGGAAGCCTTGTTGCAATCCCAGGATTTGAGTGAATTGTTGAATCGTGCAGAGTATATTTCCAAGATATCAGAGTATGATTATAATATGTTACAAAATCTGATTAATATACGTGAAGATATTGCGAATCAGGAGACAATGTTACAGTTTGCCTTGGAAGGTTTGGAAGGCCAAAAAGCAGAGTTGGAATTAGAAAAAGAAACGTTAGATATGCTGGTGGCTGCTAAAACGCAGGAAGTATTAAATTATGAAAATTCTATAGCAGAATCGGAAGAATTAGCGAAAAAGTATGAGGAGGAAATCCGTTTACAGGAATCTATTATTGCCCAGATAGAAGAACAGGAACGAATGGCACAGTCAAATAATTCTTCTTCCATTGTTGCAGCAACAGGTTCATTTATTTGGCCAACTCCAGGAAATACCAGAATTTCTTCTCCTTTTGGTATGAGAGATGGAGGTGCCATTGGACATGGAGCAACCAATGCTCATTATGGAATTGATATCTGTGGACCAACGGCTGGTTCCATTTATGGGGCGGATATTTTAGCATCAGCCTCAGGTACAGTTGTGGCAGCGACATATAATTATTCTATGGGAAATTATGTAATGATTAGTCATGGAAATGGTGTGTATACCATTTATATGCATGCCTCTCAATTATGTACTGCGAAAGGCGCTTATGTAGCACAGGGACAAAAGATTGCGGAAGTAGGTTCTACCGGTAATTCATCAGGACCACATCTTCATTTTGGAATTCGTATCAATGGAAGTTATGTGGATCCAATGCAGTATTTTAATTGGCAGTAGTGAAATAGAAAGGTTTGAAAAAAATGAGAAGATTTCATAAGAATGCAAAAAAAAGAATGTTGACAGGTGCCGTTTTTTTCACGTTTGCATTGGGCTTGACTGGTTGTGATTCTCTAAAAGATATTAATTTGGAGAAAACAGAAGAAAATTCTTTGGAAGAGATGAAAGAGGATGAGAAATATCAACTAATTGAAAAATATATTGATAAGTATTACTTATATGAGGTAGATGAGGATAAGGAAAAAGAAGAAATGTACCGTGCTTTGGTAGCTGGTCTGGATGATCCGTATTCTTACTACTATACCAAGGAAGAATAC
>JAFPAZ010000090.1 GCA_017390645.1 Lachnospiraceae bacterium | reverse complement strand
TGAAGATGCTGAAAAATACATCGGTAAGAAGGCGGATAAAAACAGAAAGATATATAATGGTATGATAAAGACCTATTTTTATCAGTATTTAGGACCGAAACCGCCAAAGAGAACAGAGAATAGGACATCAGAAAAGTAGGGGTTCGTTAGGGTTTGGAATGTAGGTTGAGAAAATATAAAATGCGATTTTGTGTATTATACTTGAAGGTGTAAAGTGCGTAAAGAGGGTTATTTCAGTGAAAAAAGGAATTATCATTAGCTGTATTCTTGGAATTTTGTTGATGGTGTATGTGGGATTTTCCGGTGATGATGAACCAGAGGTTTCAAAAAAAGGGAATAATCAGGAAACTGTCAAAGTTTTTTTAAGTGAATTAGCACAAATAAATAATGAAAGAGGAATTATTGTCAGCGTAGACGATACCATGGTTGGGTTTGCGACGGATTGTAAGCCTTATGTCAGTGACCAGGCGAAACTTATGTTTCCATTGGATTCCTTCCATCATATGCTTGACTGCAGTGCAGTTCTTTATGATGAAAAAAGGATTTACCTGCAAAACAAGGGGAATGTAATTGAAGGTATTGTAGGAAGCGATGTGGTGAATTATAATGGAACAACGGTGGAACTTGGAGAAAAGATTACCATGGTGGGTGAGGTGGCTTATGTTCCTGCCCAGGAAATTTTGAATTGCCTTGGATATCGTTATGACTGGTATGTTACTTCTAATTCTGTCATGATTCAGAAAATAAATAATGATTCTTATCTTCCGGAGAAATATGATTTAAGAGAAGCTTTAAGAGTAAGCGAAGTACGTAACCAGGGGATTTATGGTACCTGTTGGGCATTTGCTTCTCTCGGGGCTTTCGAAAGCAGTCTGATGCCGGAGGAAGAGGTGGTTCTTTCCCCGGACCACATGTCATTAAATAAGGATTTTGCATTGGAAGGCGACATGGGTGGGGAATATACTATGGCCATTGCTTATCTGGCGAGCTGGAGAGGACCTGTTTTAGAGGAAGAAGACCCTTATGGGGACGGCAGGACCAATGAAGAGGCGGAAGTGGTATATCATTTAGAAGATGCCATGGTGCTACAGTCCAAGGATTATAATGGTATCAAAAAGGCTGTGTTAAAGTACGGCGGAGTGCAGACTTCGATTTTTACGTATCTAACCAGCTCCTACAGTTCGTCTTATTACTATAATGCGGATAAGGCAGCCTATTATTTTGATGGTGAAGGAAAATCCAATCATGATGTGGTGATTGTGGGATGGGATGACCATTTTCCAAAAGGCTATTTTAATACAGACCCCCCAGGAGACGGTGCATTTATCTGTAAGAACAGCTGGGGCGACAATTTTGGAGAAGATGGATACTTTTATGTTTCTTATTATGATAGTAACATTGGTGTTTACAATGTGGTGTATTCGAAAATTGGTGATGCAGATAATTATGACAATATTTATCAATCGGATTTGCTTGGCTGGAATGGGCAGCTGGGTTATGAAGCGGAAAGTGCTTATTTTGCAAATGTGTATGAGACAGATAGCAAGGAAATGTTAAATGCAGTTTCTTTTTATGCTACGGGAAAAGATACAGAATATAAGGTTTATCTGGTGAAGGATTATAAGTCCAAAGCGGATTTAAACCGGAGAGAATTGATTAAAACCGGTTATTTAGAGGAAGCCGGCTATTATACCATTGATTTTGATACGGGGTATGAGCTGGAAGCGGATTCTAAATTTGCAGTGGTAGTGTACGTATCCACAAAAGATGCCAAACTTCCCATTGCTATTGAGTATCAGTCCACCAATCGAAGAGGAAATTTTATCTTGGAAGATGGGGAAGGCTACATCAGTATGCATGGAAAAGAGTGGAGAAGATGTGAGAATACCCAAAAATGTAATGTTTGCTTGAAGGCATTCACTACGGAAGTGGAGTAGAAAAATGGAAAACAATGAGAATTGACACGGAGGATAAAATGAGTAAGAAGATAATATTTGCCACAGGAAATGAAGGAAAAATGAAGGAAATTCGAGAAATTCTTGGAGATTTGGGATATGAGATTTTATCCATGAAGGAAGCGGGAATTTCCGTGGATGTCGTGGAAGATGGTACTACTTTTGAGGAAAATGCCATTATTAAGGCAAAGGCAATCAGCGAAGTTTGCCACGAGATAGTTCTTGCAGATGATTCCGGCCTGGAAGTGGATTATATGAACAAGGAGCCGGGAGTATTTTCAGCCCGTTTTATGGGGGAGGATACTTCGTATCATATTAAGAATCAGGCGATTATTGATCGTTTGGAGGGTGTGCCGGAGGAAGAAAGAACCGCAAGATTTGTTTGCGTCATTGCAGCAGTATTTCCGGACGGCAGACAGGTGACGAAACGAGCTACCATTGAAGGAATCATTGGATATGAGGAAAAGGGTGAAAATGGATTTGGATATGATCCTATTTTCTATCTTCCGGAGTATGGAAAAACCACAGCTGAACTTAGTCCGGAAGAAAAGAATGCAATCAGCCACAGAGGAAAGGCTCTTACTGCCATGAAGGAAGAGTTAAAGTAGAAGAGAAAAAGATAGCGTATGATTCGAGATTTGACTCGAGAGAAAAAACAGTAGGTTTTAAGCGGAGCAGATTGTGATATACAACGAATGTAAAAGTAGATAGGATATGAACTAGGAATTTGGGAAGAGGAAGAAAGCAGTAGCTTTGTCTAGGATAGAAGGAGAGGCTTGGAATGAAAATTTTGGTAATTAGTGATTCTCACGGGAGAAATGATGATGTGGAAAGAGCCATCAGTCAGGTGAAGAATTTTGATGTTTTGATTCATTTAGGCGATATTGAACGAGGGGATGATTTTATCCGTAGTCTGGTAAGTTGTCCTACTTATATGGTACTTGGAAACAATGATTATCGTCTGGATTTACCTAGTGAACAGATTGTGCAGATAGAAGGGTATCGGTTTTTTCTTACCCATGGACATAGATATTATGTAAATCGTGGAAACATGTATTTAGAGGGATATGCCAGGGAGCATGAAATTGATGTAGTGCTGCATGGGCATACGCATGTTCCGACTTTATTTCAGGAGGATGGCTTGACCATTGCCTGTCCGGGAAGTATTTCTTATCCAAGACAAAGTAACAGGAAGCAGACATTTTTGTGCATAGAGATTGATAGGGAAGGGAAAATATATTTTTCTTTTGGATATCTGGAGTCGGAGTTGGAAAAGATTTATGCGGATTTATTTTAGAGTTGCGTAGTTGCGAAACTGTATTGCTTATTGGAGGTTTTTTGGCATCACCTAGATAAGTTTTCAATGGTTTCGCGATTGCCTGATAACGGAGGAATTAGGATGAAAAAGGGTCAGATAATTGAAGGCATTGTGGAAAGGGTGGACTTTCCGAATAAAGGAATTGTAATGGTGGAAGACAGGGCAGTGATTGTGAAGAATGCCATTCCGGGGCAAAAAATTCGTGCCAGTGTAAATAAAATACGAAAAGGAAAAGCAGAGGGCAGACTGCTTGAAGTGTTAGAACCTTCCAAAGAGGAATTGACGGAAGGTTTTTGTGTTCATTTTGGAAGTTGTGGAGGCTGTACGTATCAGAATCTTCCTTATGAGGCGCAGCTAAGCATGAAAGAGGCCCAGGTAAAGGGTTTGTTAGATGGAGTATTGGAAAAGGATTCTTATGTCTGGGAAGGAATTAAGGAAAGTCCATTGCAAAAGGGATACCGGAATAAGATGGAATTTTCGTTTGGCGATGAAGTGAAGGATGGTCCTTTGGCTCTTGGTATGCATAAAAGAGGAAGTTTCCATGATATTGTTACGGTGCCAGAGTGCGAAATCGTACATAAGGATTATGGAAAGATTTTATCCTGTGTGCTGGAGTATTGTAAGGGGGCAAATCTTCCTTTTTATCATAAAATGGCCCATCAGGGATTCTTACGTCATTTATTGGTAAGACGTGCCCAGGTTACGGAGGAAATTTTAGTGGATATCGTAACCACAACCCAGCAAAGTTTTGATTTTAGTGAATTGGTGGAAAAGCTGAAGGGATTGGAACTGGAAGGAAACATCGTGGGAATTCTTCATACCTTAAATGACAGCCTTGCGGATGTGGTACAAAGTGATGAAACCAAGGTACTTTATGGACAGGATTATTTTTATGAGGAAATTTTGGGATTGAAATTTAAGATTTCTCCATTTTCCTTTTTCCAGACCAATTCCTTAGGGGCACAGGTACTTTACGAAACTGCCAGGGAGTATGTGGGAGAAACTAAGGATAAGGTTATTTTCGATTTATACAGCGGAACCGGAACCATTGCGCAAATGCTGGCCCCTGTGGCGAAGAAGGTTATTGGCGTGGAAATCGTGGAAGAAGCAGTGGAGGCTGCGAAAATCAATGCTAAGCTGAATCAGTTAGGCAATTGTGAGTTTATCGCCGGTGATGTGTTAAAGGTCATTGATGAAATTCAGGATAAACCGGATTTCGTAGTGCTGGACCCTCCAAGAGATGGAATCCATCCAAAGGCACTTCAGAAGATTATTGATTTTGGAGTGGAACAGATGGTTTATATTAGCTGTAAACCAACCAGTTTGGTGAGGGATTTGGAAGTGCTAAGGCAGCAGGGGTACGAGGTGAAGAAGGCTTGCTGCGTGGATATGTTTCCGGGGACGGTGCATGTGGAGACGGTAGTTCTTTTGTCCCAACAAAAAGCGGATGATCATATTGAGGTGGATTTGGAGTTGGATGAGTTGGATATTACAAATGCAGAGACAAAGGCTGCTTACAGAAAAATTTAGCAGTATGTGATGAAGCAGACTGGTATGATGGTA
>JAFPAZ010000002.1 GCA_017390645.1 Lachnospiraceae bacterium | reverse complement strand
TTAGCTAAGAAAAAAGGATATACTTTTATTCATCCTTTTGATGACCTTGATGTTGCTACAGGACAGGGGAGTATTGCCATGGAAATTTTTAAGGAGCTTCCTACGGTAGATTACATTTTGGTTCCAATCGGAGGAGGCGGACTGGCAACAGGTGTTTCCACTCTTGCGAAATTATTAAATCCAAAGATTAAGGTAATTGGTGTGGAGCCTGCAGGTGCAAGCTGTTTAAAAGCATCTTTAGAGGCTGATAAGGTGGTTACCCTAGAGACTATAGATACCATTGCAGACGGTACCGCGGTAAAGACTCCGGGAAGTAATATTTTCCCTTATCTAAAACAGAATCTTGACGATATTATTACCATTGAAGATCAGGAATTAATTCTTGCCTTTTTAGATGTTTTAGAAAACCATAAGATGTTGGTTGAAAATTCCGGATTACTTACAGTAGCAGCGTTAAAACATTTAAAATGTGCAGATAAGAAAGTGGTGTCTATCCTAAGTGGCGGTAATATGGATATCATTACCATGTCTTCGGTTATCCAACATGGTTTGATTGAAAGAGAGAGAATTTTTACAGTGTCAGTTCAATTACCTGACAAACCTGGAGAATTAGTAAATGTATCCAAGGTAATAGCAAAAGAACAGGGAAATATTATTCGCTTAGAACATAACCAGTTTGTAAGCATTAACAGAAACAGAGCGGTAGAACTTACCATTACAATGGAAGCATTTGGACATGAACATAAAGAAAAAATCATCAAAGCACTTTATGAAAAAGGATATTCTCCCAAATTAGAAATGCCAAAGAATTTATATTAATGGGAATTTTATAAAAAAAGACTTGTATCTTTTAAAATTCGGTGGTATACTTAAATTTAGAATTATAGATGTTGGAATTAAGAGTGGGCGTGAGTCCACTCTTTCAATTTGTTGTGAGAAAAAACAATAATGAAAAAGTGAGTCTTATGCAAGTTTTGGAAAGGAAGGAAAATATGCTGAAAAAAACAGAAATTGAAAAAAAGTGTGAAGAATTGGTTCAGCCAATTGTGGATGCTCACCAGTTTGAACTGGTAGATGTGGAGTATGTAAAAGAAGGATCCAATTATTATCTAAGAGTATTCGCAGACAAAGAGGGTGGCATTAATATCGATGACTGTGTTACCATTAGCAGAGAATTAGAAGTAAAATTAGATGCAGACGATTTTATTGAGGATGCGTATATTCTGGAAGTAAGCTCTCCAGGACTTGGGAGACCATTAAAGAAGGATAAAGATTTAAAAAGAAGCATAGGTTCCGATGTAGAAGTGAAGTTATATAAAGCCATAGACAAACAAAAAGAATTTGAAGGACAATTGGTTGCTTTTGACGAGAATACCATAACCATACAAAATGATCAGGAAATCATATTTAACCGGAATGATATTGCCTTAATACGATTAGCATTAGATTTTTAATAAACATTAGGAGGAGATAAGGAAATGAGTTCAGAATTAATCGGTGCATTAAACCAGATTGAAAAGGAGAAAGGAATTGACAAGGAAATCTTGTTTGAAGCGATTGAAAAATCGATTTTTGCGGCATGTAAGCGTGACTTTGGAAAAGAAGAAAACATTAAAGTAACTATGGATAGGGAAAATGGCGAGATTAGTGTATTAGCAGAAAAAGAAGTTGTGGAACAAGTACAGGATCCTGCAGTACAAATCAGTCTTGCAGAAGCAAAAATGATAAATTTTCGTTATGAAATAGGAGATATTGTTAATGTTGTAATTACTCCGAAAAACTTCGGACGTATTGCTGCACAGCAGGCAAGAAGTGTTATTGTTCAGAAAATTAAAGAAGAGGAAAGAAATGCCTTATACAATCATTTTCAGTGTAAAGAAAAAGACATTGTTACAGGGATTGTTCAAAGATATGTTGGTAAGAATATCAGTGTAAGTTTAGACGATAAAACAGATGCGGTATTAACTGAAAGTGAACAGGTTCCGGGAGAAGTATTTAAACCGACAGAAAGAATTAAATTATATATCATTGAAGTACGTTCTAATAATAAAGGTCCTAAGATTCTGGTATCCAGAACCCATCCTGATTTAGTAAAAAGATTGTTTGAGAAAGAAGTAACAGAGGTAGCAGATGGAACTGTTGAAATTAAGAGTATTTCAAGAGAAGCAGGATCTAGAACCAAGATTGCAGTCTGGTCAAATAATAAAGATGTAGACCCGGTAGGTGCCTGTGTTGGATTAAACGGAGCCAGAGTAAATGCTATCGTAAATGATCTGAAAGGCGAAAAAATTGATATTATTAACTGGAGTGAAGATCCGGCAGTATTGATTGAAAATGCATTAAGCCCATCAAAGGTAGTGACGGTGGATGTAGATGTGGAAGAAAAGAGTGCGAAAGTTGTGGTTCCTGATTACCAGTTATCTTTAGCAATTGGTAAAGAAGGTCAGAATGCAAGACTTGCGGCAAGACTTACCGGATATAAGATTGATATTAAGAGTGAATCACAAGCAGGAATGGTAAGCAATGATTCTGGAGAAGAAGAGGAAGTAGTTGAATCATAAGCAAAAGAGTAGGAAACGATAGAATAGGATGTGACGAAATTGCCAAAAAAAATTCCAACCAGACAATGTATTGGCTGTCGTGAAATGATGGCAAAAAAAGAGATGCTTCGAGTAATAAAAACTCCGGAAGAAAAGATTGAATTAGATACAACCGGAAAGAAAAATGGAAGAGGTGCATACATTTGTTTTAAGAAAGAATGTTTGCTGGTGGCATTAAAGAACAAAGGTTTGGAACGTTCTTTAAAAGTAAAAATTCCAGAAGAAATCTATACAGAATTGGAAGAGGAGTTTAATCATCTTGAAAACGGATAAAGCATTTGCCATGCTGGGAATGGCGACAAAGGCAGGAAAAGTAGTCAGTGGTGAATTTGCTACGGAAAAAGCAGTAAAATCAGCCCATGCATATTTAGTAATTTTAGCGTCTGATGCGTCAGATAATACGAAGAAAATGTTTACGAATATGTGTAATTTTTATAACGTTCCACTTAGAATATATGGTAATAAAGAAAGTCTGGCACATGCCATTGGTAAAGAAATGCGTGCCTCGGTGGCAATCACGGAGCCGGGTTTTGCTGATGTTATCATAAAGCATATGGATTGTAAGAATAGTGCGGAGGTGTAAGTAATGTCAAAAATGAGAATACATGAATTGGCAAAGAGTTTGGATAAAAGCAGTACGGATATTATTTCAATTCTAAAAGAACAGGGAATTGAGGTAAAAAGTCATATGAGTACCATTACTGACGAACAGATTGATATGGTGATGGAACAGTTAAATGGCAGCAAGCAGCCAAAAGAAACGAAAAATGAAGTGTTAAAGAAAGAAAATCAGGTAAAACAGGAACAAAAAACTTCTTTTAATCATGATGTAAAAGCAGAAACCAAAAAAGAAGTAAAGGAACAAAAGAAAGAAGTACAGAAAAAAGAAGAAAATAAAGAAAATCAAAAACAAAAAGATAAGAATTTTAAGGAACAGAATTCTTTTTCAAATCAAGGAAATAATAAGCAAAAGGGCAAAAACAATCAGAAAAACACAAACGAAAACAAGAAAGAACAAGGAAAATCAATGGAAGAAACAAAAGTAAAAGAAGAAACCGCTGTGGAAGAAACCATTCGTACCATTATACTTCCGGAAGTGATTTCAGTAAGAGATTTTGCAGAGAAGATAAAGGAACCGGCAGCAGCATTAATTAAGAAGATGTTTTTGGCTGGTAAAATACTAAACGTAAATTCAGATTTAACCTATGAACAGGCAGAAGAAATCGCATTAGAATATAACTGTATTTGTGAACCGGAACCAAAGGTTGATGTAATTGAAGAAATGCTAAAAGAGGAAGAGGAAGACGAATCTAAGTTAAAAGAACGTCCACCGGTTGTATGTGTTATGGGACACGTAGACCATGGTAAAACTTCCCTTTTGGATGCTATTCGTCAGACTTCCGTTACTACAGGAGAAGCAGGTGGTATTACCCAGCACATTGGTGCAAATACCGTTGATGTAAATGGTCAGAAAATTACATTTCTTGATACTCCGGGACATGAAGCGTTTACCGCTATGCGTATGCGTGGTGCCCAATCTACAGATATTGCTATCTTGGTTGTAGCAGCAGATGATGGTGTTATGCCACAGACGGTAGAGGCGATTAACCATGCTAAGGCTGCCGGTGTTGAAATTATTGTAGCAGTAAATAAAATTGATAAAGAAAGCGCCAATATTGAACGTGTAAAGCAAGAGTTGGTGGAACATGAATTAGTGGCAGAAGATTGGGGTGGAAGTACTATCTTTTGTCCGGTTTCGGCTCATACAAAAGAAGGTATCGATAATCTTTTAGATATGATTCTTCTTACAGCAGAAGTATTGGAATTAAAGGCGAATCCAAATCGTAAAGCAAGAGGATTGGTTATCGAAGCGCAGTTGGATAAGGGAAGAGGTCCGGTTGCTACTGTATTGGTTCAAAAAGGAACGTTACGTGTAGGAGATGCCGTTGCAGTAGGAAATGCCTATGGTAAAGTACGTGCCATGATTGATGATAAGGGTCGCAGAGTAAATGAAGCAACTCCGTCTACTCCTGTGGAAATCCTTGGATTAAATGAAGTTCCTATGGCTGGTGAGATTTTTGTAGGAACTGCCAATGAAAAGGAAGCACGTTCCATGGCAGAAGTATTTATCGCCTATGGAAGAGAAAAGATGCTGGCAGATACAAAGTCTAAGTTATCTTTAGATGATTTGTTCTCCCAGATTCAGGCAGGTAATGTAAAGGAATTAAATTTGGTAGTAAAAGCAGACGTTCAAGGTTCTGTGGAAGCAGTAAAACAAAGCTTATTAAAGCTTTCCAACGAAGAAGTAGTGATTAAAGTAATTCATGCCGGTGTTGGTGCAATTAATGAATCCGACGTTATTCTGGCATCTGCTTCGAATGCCATCATCATTGGATTTAATATTCGTCCGGATGCCATGGCAAAATCCGTTGCAGAAAGAGAAAAGGTAGATTTAAGACTTTATCGTGTTATTTACAATGCCATTGAAGACATCGAAGCTGCTATGAAGGGAATGTTAGATCCTGTGTACGAAGAAAAAGTCATCGGACATTTGGAAGTACGTCAGACATACAAAGCTTCCGGAGTTGGTACAATTGCCGGTTCTTATGTCCTGGATGGTAATATTACAAGAAATGCGTCTGTAAGAATTACTCGAGAAGGAGAAAAGATTTTCGAAGGACCTTTAGCATCTCTTAAGAGATTTAAAGATGATGTAAAGGAAGTAAAGGCAGGATACGAATGTGGTCTTGTTATGGAAAAATTCAATGATGTAAAAGAAGGAGATTTAATCGAAGCCTTCATTATGGTGGAAGTGCCTAGATAATAGAGCAAAGCTATGAGAAAGAACAGTATTAAGAACACTAGAATTAATGGTGAAGTTCAGAAGGAATTAAGCCGTATTATCAGTAGAGAAATAAAGGATCCAAGAATTCATTCCATGACTTCTGTAGTTTCAGTAGAAGTAACACCGGATTTGAAACAGTGTAAGGCATATATTAGTGTGTTGGGGGATGAAGAAGAAAAAAAGGAGACCTTGGCAGGACTAAACAGTGCGGTTGGTTTTGTAAGAAAAGAGCTTGCAAGAAGCATTAATTTAAGAAATACACCAGAAATTAAATTTATTATGGATGATTCTATTGGATATGGAGTTTCTATGTCGAAAAAAATTGACGAAGTTACAAGTCAGATAAAAAATGAGGATGGGGATAACGTTGAATAAGCTAATTGATGAAATTAATAATGCTCAAACCATAGGTATCATTGGACATTCCAGTCCGGATGGTGATTGTGTTGGTTCCTGTACTGCAGTCTATCAATATATACTAGATAATTACCAGGGGAAAAAGGTTCAGATTTATCTGCAACCTTTTAAAGAAGCGTTTTATTTCCTTGATTCTGCAAAAACCATTATACACGAATGGGACGAAAAAGAGTATGATTTATGTATTGCCTTGGATTGTGGTGATGATAAAAGATTTCAGGATTTTTACAAATGTTTCCAAAATGCAAAAAGAACCGTTTGTGTAGATCATCATATCAGCAATAAGGGGTATGCAGATGTTGATATTATCAGACCAGAGGCAAGTTCTACCTGTGAACTGCTCTTTGACCTTATGGATTATGATAAAATTTCAAAGAAAACGGCAGAATCATTATATTTAGGTCTGGTTCATGACACGGGAGTGTTTCGTCATTCTAATACAACAAAACACTCCATGGAAGTGGCAGGATACCTTGTAGAAAAAGGGATTAAGTCGGAAAAGATCATTGATGACACATTTTATGCAAAAACTTATATGCAAAATCAATTACTAGGAAGAGCATTGATGGAAAGTATATTATTCTTAAATGGGAAGGGGATTGTGACCTATTTTAAGAAAAATGTACTAGACTTTTATGGAGCTACTTCCATTGACTTAGATGGTATTGTAGATCAGCTAAGACTGACCAAAGGAATCGAAGTCGCTTTGTTTGTGTATGAAAAGCCGAATGGTGAATATAAGGTTAGCATGCGTTCTAACAGTTATGTTGATGTGAGTAAGATAGCTTCTTATTTTGGAGGTGGAGGACATATCAGAGCAGCTGGATGTACTCTGCCTGCAAGTTCCATTTATGATGTCATTAATAATGTGTCTGCCCATATTGAAAAGCAGA
Source organism: Lachnospiraceae bacterium (assembly GCA_017390645.1). The sequence goes on along the minus strand of JAFPAZ010000002.1, from coordinate 2,002 downwards.
TTCTTGATTATGAGGAAAATCCGGAGGAAAATCAGTGTATCACGGATTAATTAACATTTACAAAGAAAAAGGTTATACTTCCCACGATGTGGTTGCTATATTAAGAGGTGTTTTAAAGCAGAAAAAGATTGGTCATACCGGCACACTGGACCCTCAGGCTGAGGGGGTTTTGCCGGTGTGTTTAGGAAAAGGAACAAAACTTTGTGATATGCTTACAGAGAAAGATAAGGTTTATCAGGTTGTACTTCGGTTAGGGATAGAAACTGACACGGAAGATATGACAGGAACGGTTCTAAAGGAAAGTGATACTTCCGGTCTTGAAGAAAGTAAGGTCAGAGAGGTCATCCATGGATTTATAGGAAAGCAGTTGCAGATTCCACCTATGTATTCTGCTATAAAAGTGAATGGAAAAAAATTATATCAGTTAGCTAGAGAAGGAATTGTCATTGAAAGGGAAGGACGGGAAATTGAAGTCTATCGTATAGAAATTATTGGTATGGAACTTCCCTATGTGACCATGGAAATCGAATGCAGTAAAGGTACTTACATAAGAAGTATTTGCAGGGATATCGGAAAAAAACTGTCTGTGGGCGGAGCAATGCAAGAGTTGGTAAGAACCAGAGTATCCTCTTTTTATATTAAGGATAGTTTGAAAATAGAACAGATAAAGGAATTATTAGAAAAAGGTACTTTGGAGACATATATTTCGCCGGTTGACACACCATTTCTTGGTTTTCCGCAGGTAGTGATAGATGAAAAGTATGATAAATGGCTGTTAAATGGCAATAAGTTAAATAGTAACTGGTTTTCATTGCAACCAACAGATTCATTGGTACGGGTGTATGATGCCAGAAATGAATTTATTGGACTGTATGAATGGGAAAAAGAAAATTTAAAACCATATAAGCTTTTTTTAGGATAAGATGAAATTTTTAATGTATTACAGTAGTTAGGAAAGCCAGTATGAATATTTGTAAGGAAGAGTATAAAAGCAAATCGTATACAGCAGTTACCATCGGAAAATTTGATGGAATTCATCTGGGACATGGAGAGCTTTTAGCAGAACTGAAAAAGCAGAAAGAAAAAGGAATGTCGACATTGGTGTTTACTTTTTCCAAATCACCACAGAGTTATCTGAATGGTTCCGAGGAAACTTCTATTTTGTCAAAAGAAGAGAAGGTGGATTTTTTTCATCAGATTTCATGGATTGATCATTACTATGAAGTTAATGTTACAGATGAGTTTCTTCAGTTAGCACCAGAAGAATTTATCAAAGAATATTTGGTGGACAGGCTAAAGGCAAGATATGTAATAGTTGGTGAAGATTTCCGGTTTGGCTGTAATAAAAGAGGGGATGTCCCGCTACTAAAAGAATTTGGGAAAAAATATCATTATTCTGTTACAAGTATTAAAAAAATACAAAATCAAAATGTTGAGATTAGTTCTACGGAAATAAGGTATATTTTAGAGCAGGGTAACATGAAAAAAGCCAATGAAATATTGGGACATCCGTTTTATTTGATGGGAACTGTGCTGCATGGACGAAGGCTTGCCACAGGCTTAGGTTTTCCAACGGCGAATGTGGAATATCCGAAAGAGAAAATTCAGATACCATTTGGAGTGTATGCTACGAGAATTGAAGTAGATGGAAAGGTTTGGAATGGAATTACCAATGTTGGGACCAAACCTACCATTACAGAGGAGAAAAAAGTTCTGGCAGAAAGTTATCTCTTTGATTTTCAAGAGGAAATCTATGGGAAAAAAATAAAAATATTTTTTTATGAGTATCTTCGTTCAGAAGTAAAGTTTGAAACAGTAGAACAATTAAAATTCCAAATTCAAAATGATGTGGAGGAAGCAAAACATCGAATTTAGTATCACTAGTCAGATAAAAAATAGGAAATTGCGAAACTATTCTATTTTATGTGAAAGTGATGTAAAAGAAACAAAACACCGCAGGCACGCTTTTGATGCGTTTAGTTTGTAGCTGTAAAAATAGAGG
>JAFPAZ010000089.1 GCA_017390645.1 Lachnospiraceae bacterium | reverse complement strand
GGCATATTAATATCATAAGTCTTTGAAAGAAGCTGTTTTACAATTTCCGGTCCACCTTCACCTACAGCCATGGTTCCTAATGCACCATAACGGGTATGTGAGTCAGAACCTAATACCATCTTACCGCCACCAGCTAACATTTCTCTTGCGAACTGATGAATAACAGCTTGATGAGGTGGTACATAAATTCCACCATATTTCTTTGCACAAGAAAGACCAAACATGTGGTCATCTTCATTTATGGTTCCACCAACCGCACATAAACTGTTATGACAGTTTGTAAGAACATAAGGTACAGGGAATTTCTCTAATCCTGACGCTCTGGCAGTCTGTATAATTCCAACAAAGGTAATATCATGGGAAGTCAGACGGTCAAACTTAATCATCAGCTTGTCCATATTATCTGATGTATTATGTTCTTTTAAAATTCCATATGCAATGGTATTCTTTGCTGCTTCCTGCTGGGATACTGCTTTGTCTCCTAATTTACTCTCTAATTCGGCTCTATCTTCAATAATTTCTTTTCCGTTTACCAGATAGACACCGCCATCGTATAATTGAACCATAATATAATAACCTCCAGCTAAAATTTTTTTCAGTCCACATTGTAACATAAAAATCACAAAAAAAATAGTACAAATTCAATTTTTCAGTGGTTTTCTAAAATTTATAAAAAAAAATGTAATTTTATTGGCTTTATGTTTAAAAATATGATATACTTTTATCAGTATTTGTGTACGAAACTATTTGGTAATTGGAGGCAATAACTATGAAATTTGATGAAGGTTTTGAATTTGGTGTATCCACCATTTCGTATCAAATAGAAGGAAGTCCGGAGAGCAAAACCATTTGGGATGATTTTTGTGCCTGGGATAATGCCACTGTAGATAACAAAGATGCGAAAGTTACCTGTGATCATTATCATCATATAGAAGAGGATGTTCGTTTACTGACTGAATTGGGAATCGATTCTTATCATTTTTCCATTTCCTGGTCCCGTATTTTTCCAAAACGTGGAAAATACAATGAAAAAGGTATGGAATGGTATAAAAATCTTTGCATTAAGTTAACGGAAGCTGGTATTAAACCTGTCATTACATTGTTCCATTGGGATTTACCTGCGTGGTGTCAGGAACTAGGTGGCTTTTCTTCTAGATCCGTACTAGAACATTTTTTACAATACTGTCATAAGTGTTTTGAAAATTTATATGAATATGCAGAGCGTTTTATTACCATCGCTTCCCCTGCTAACTTCACTTTATTAGGACATTTATTTGGTAGTCATGCCCCAGGAATAAAAAATGCGAATACCGCACTAGAGGTAATGCATCACATTCTTCTTTCCCACGGTGCAGCAGTAAAATTATATAAGAAACTAGGTAAAACCAAGCCTATCGGTATTAATTTAGGGATTGTACCTGCTTATGCAGCCAGTGAATCTTATGCAGATAATTTGGCAGCTGAATTTTATGATGGTTTTGTGAATCGTTTGTTTTTGGAGCCATTATTTAATGGACAATATCCAAATGACATTCTGAACATGATGTCTTTGGTATCCTCCACTGACTTTTCTTTTATCGAACCGAGTGATATGGGTATGATTTATAACTCCTGTGATTTTGTTGAATTATCTTATGACAAGCGTTGTAAAATCAAATATAACACAGAACATCCTCTGCGTTTTCACAAAATTTTATCAAAAGAGGATAAGTCCATTACAAAATGGGCCACCGACTTGGAGGGATTTGTGGATGCCGTTGAAATTTTACGTGATTACACTACCCTTCCACTTTATATTTCCGTAACTTCAAGGAATAGATTGAAATCCCCGGTTTCAAACGGTATTAAGGATGCAAAGCGAGCAGACTACATAGCCGGACTTATCAATCGTATTTCTTCTATATATAAGAAACAAAATATTCAAGGATTTAGTTATCGTTCTTTCCTTGATTGTTTTGAATGGGAACATGGATATACCAGTCAATCCGGTCTGGTTCAGGTAGATTTCGATACCCAGGAACGAATTCCAAAAGAAAGTTATTATGCTTATCAGAAATTCTTGAAAACCAAAGAAACAAAATAATTATAATTCAACCATAAAAATACAACATAAACTCTTTCCAAAAACAGATGCCTCTGCATCTGTTTTTTGTTACTTTTCACAATCTTTCTCTCGAAATTATCGATTTTAAAAATCTTCGATTTATACAAAGTGACAATTTTCAATTTTTTATCCTCTCAAAATATCGAATTTTTAGGTAAAATATCTGACATTTTAATCTGTTTTTTCACAATATATTGTGCCTTTACTTTCCACTCATACAATATTTAGTAGACAAAAAAAAATAACTATGCTATAATGTCAACGTTCGAAAACAATAACACATAAGGAACGGAGAATGAAAATGATAGTAATCAAACGCGACGGGCACACTGTTCCATATGACCGTCAAAAAATAATCACAGCCATAAAAAAGGCAAATGCCGAAGTGGAACCGGCGGAAAAAGTGGATGATGAAACCATTGAAGATATTGTAACCGGAATTGAAGCCAAAAATCGAAATCGTATGCTAGTGGAAGACATTCAGGATATTATCGAACAAAATTTAATGGATCGTAAGAAATTCGTATTGGCAAAAACCTATATTATATATCGTTACACCAGAGAATTAGTTCGTAAAGCAAATACCACAGATGATTCCATCTTAAGCCTGATTAAAAACAGCAATAAGGATGTAATGGAAGAAAATTCAAACAAAAATGCCACTGTGGCTTCTACCCAAAGGGATTTGATTGCCGGGGAAGTTTCCAAAGACTTAACAAGACGAATTTTGTTACCGGAGAAAATATCGAAGGCACATGAAGAAGGTATCCTACACTTCCATGATGCCGATTACTTTTTACAACCAATTTTTAACTGTTGTCTGATTAACATTGGAGATATGTTAGATAATGGTACTGTTATGAACGGAAAACTAATTGAAAGCCCAAAAAGCTTTCAGGTAGCCTGTACCGTAATGACCCAGATTATCTCTGCAGTTGCCAGCAGCCAGTATGGTGGACAATCTGTAGATATTCGCCACCTTGGTAAATATTTAAGAAAAAGCTATAACAAATTTAAAAAGAATCTTACCAAAAAATACCAGGGGCAGTTACCAGATGATTTGATTGAAGGAATCGTTAGGGATCAACTAAAAACAGAACTGAAATCTGGTGTACAAACGATTCAGTATCAGATTAATACTTTAATGACTACCAATGGTCAATCTCCTTTCGTTACCTTATTTTTAAATTTAGATAAAGAGGATCCTTATATCGAAGAAAATGCTATGATTATAGAAGAAATTCTTCGACAACGATTAGAAGGTATCAAAAATGAAAAAGGTGTGTTTATTACCCCCGCCTTTCCAAAATTAATTTATGTTTTAGATGAACACAACTGTCTAAAAGGTGGGAAATATGACTATATTACAGAATTAGCAGTTCGATGCTCCGCAAAACGCCTGTATCCGGATTATATTTCTGCAAAGAAAATGCGTGAAAATTATGAAAACAATGTCTTCAGTTGTATGGGATGTAGAAGTTTCTTATCTCCATGGAAAGACGAAAACGGAAATTATAAATGGGAAGGACGATTTAATCAAGGTGTCGTAAGTATTAATCTTCCTCAAATTGGTATCATTGCAAAAGGTGACGAAGAAGCCTTCTGGAAACTTCTAGATGAACGTTTACAACTTTGCTATGAAGCCCTGATGTGCCGTCATCAATCCTTAAAGGGAATCTTATCCGATGTCAGCCCGGTACACTGGCAATATGGTGCCATTGCACGTTTAAAGAGTGGAGAACCTATTGACGAACTGTTAGAAGGTGGCTACTCTACTATTTCCTTAGGATACATCGGTTTATATGAAGTTACCAAACTTATGACAGGCCAAAGCCATACTACCCCTGGCGGACTAAAATTTGCTTTAAAGTTAATGAATACTTTAAGGGAATATACTGACCGTTGGAAAGAAGAAACAGGAATTGCCTTTGGTTTATATGGCACTCCTGCTGAAAGTCTTTGCTATCGTTTTGCACGAATTGACAAAGAACGTTTTGGAACCATTGAAGATATCACTGACAAGGGATATTACACCAACTCTTATCATGTGGATGTCAGAGAAAAGATTGATGCTTTCAGTAAGTTTACTTTCGAAAGCCAGTTCCAAAAAATCTCCTCCGGTGGTGCTATCTCCTATGTAGAAATTCCAAATATGCAGAACAATATAGGAGCCTTGGAGGAAGTGGTAAAATTTATTTATGATAACATTCAGTATGCCGAATTCAATACAAAATCCGACTATTGCCATATATGTGGATTTGATGGAGAAATCGTTGTGAACGAAGACTTCGAATGGGAATGTCCAAATTGCGGAAACAAAGACCATACGAAAATGAATGTTACAAGAAGGACCTGCGGTTACTTAGGCGAAAACTTCTGGAATGTTGGTAAGACAAAAGAAATCAAAGCCAGAGTGCTGCATTTATAAACAATCCTCAAAGATTCCTATGAGTCATTGAGAAGAAACATTACAAAGGGTATCAAACTTAGTTCATATGATTTACCGATAAAAACGTTTGTGAATCATTGTTGCTTTATTTGATACCCTAATCTTTCGATGATTGGAGTTTTATTATGAATTATGCAGATATTAAATATTGTGATGTCGCAAATGGTCCCGGTGTCCG
>JAFPAZ010000088.1 GCA_017390645.1 Lachnospiraceae bacterium | reverse complement strand
GAATCGAAGAGATTCTGTTGAGAAAATAGATGAAACAGAGGGCTGGGCAAGGGTACTGATTTCAGGAAAAATATATTATGTATCAGACCAGTATCTGGTGACAGAAGGGGAACTTCCAAGTGGATATCTGGTGGTGATTGATGCGGGGCATCAGGCTAAGGGAAATAATGAGAAAGAACCCATTGGCCCCGGTGCATCTGAAACAAAAATTAAGGTTGCCTCAGGAACTTCCGGTGTTTCAAGTGGCTTGGCAGAATATGAGCTGACTTTGATGGTGGCTGAAAAATTAGAAGCGGAACTGATGAAAAGGGGATATCAGGTGATTATGATTCGTAGAAGCAATGATGTAAATATCAGTAATAGTGAGCGTGCCATCATTGCCAATGAAGCCAATGCGGATGCCTTCATTCGTATTCATGCCAATGGTTCCACGAATTCGTCAGTCAATGGGGCAATGACCATTTGCCAGACTTCCCAAAATCCATATAACGGGAATTATTATTCGGAAAGTAAAAATTTATCCCAAAAGGTATTAGATTCATTAGTGGCAAGTACCGGATGCAAGAAAGAATATGTATGGGAAACAGACACCATGAGTGGTATTAACTGGTGCCAGGTTCCGGTTACGATTGTTGAAATGGGTTACATGACGAACCCGGCAGAGGATATGAAAATGGCAACGGACGAATACCAGCAAAAAATTGCCGAAGGAATTGCCAATGGGATAGACGATTATTTTCGATAAACAGAGAAAATAATTAAAATACAATTTGAGGCGAATCGTATTGCTAAGGGAATTTTGAAAGAAAAGATCGAAACCAATTATATAGCATAAAATTTCCTTAAAATATTCATAAATTGTTAACAACTTTAACATACTTTGGACTTAATTAAATAGTATTATAATTCATGTAGACAAGCAAAATATTTTTTTTGATTCTCTCTCCCCCTCATTTATAAAGAAGCCATTATATTTATGATTGAAAGATCATGAATATAATGGCTTCTTTTTTTGTCGTTCCTTGCATATCACTATCTGGAGTCGTAAAAATTACGACATGACATTTTCAAATAAAATATAATCATCACATAGCAGGAATTCCGGGGCACAAGGTGTGGATTAATTCATAACGATTATGGAAAAAATCTTTTTTTCAGTAACCGGTAACAACAAAAGAAAAAAAGAAAAGATTAACGGAAAATGGTATCATTTCAATGCTTCCGGATATATGGATACCGGGTGGTACCCAAAAGGTATAAGTTGGTACTATCTTGGGGATGCCAATGATGGGGCAATGAAGACCGGATGGCATCAGATTAACGGAAAATGGTATTGTTTTGCTGATGGAGATAGTGGGGTAATGCGAAGCTTCTGGTATACCGAGGGAGAAAATTTAGAACACCTAGAATTATCAAAGAAACCAGCAGTGGATTGTTTTGCTGTGACATCCGGGATGAAATGCTGCAAAACCGAGAAATTGAATGTGTGGGGCAAATCAATGCGGAGTCCGTATATTCTCTATGTCTTCAGCTTCGGTATCTTCAAAAACAGGATCCAAATAAGGAGATTGTGATGTACATCAACAGTCCCGGAGGGGAGGTTTCCAGCGGACTTGCCTTATATGATGTAATGAAAGCCATAAAATGCCCAATCCGTACGATTTGCACCGGAATAGCCGCCAGTATGGGGGCAGTACTGTTTGTTTCCGGTGATACCAGACAGATGCTGCAACATGCAAGGGTTATGATTCATGACCCTTTGATTGCCGGAGGAGTTGGAGGCAGTGCTCTCCAATTACAGGAGTTAAGTAAGGATCTGATGAAAACCAGAGAAACCGTAGCAAAAATCATAGCGGAACACACTGGAAAATCTTTAAAGGAGGTATACAAAAAGACTGCCACTGACAGCTACTTTGACGCAGAAGAAGCAATAAAATTCGGACTGGCAGACGGTATCATAGAATCTTTGTAAGGGAAAAAAGCAAAAATGACATTTATTTCAGAAAGGAAGTAGGAAGTTATGAATACAACAAATTTTAGAATTCTTGCTAAGGACCAATGGATGGACAACAATACTTGGAATACCGGGTTAAATAACAATGACCTGATTCTCGGACCTAGTGGTTCCGGAAAAACCCGTAGTTATGTAAAGCCTAACATCATGCAGTGCAATGAAAGTCTGGTGATTACGGACACGAAAGGAAGTCTGCTGTCTGAG
>JAFPAZ010000087.1 GCA_017390645.1 Lachnospiraceae bacterium | reverse complement strand
CTAGAATCCTTAAACTGTATGTCTCTTCAAGAGGTTAAAGACCTGGATAAATCCAAGGTAGAGACACTGTTAAAAACCGCTTCATCCCAATACCATGATAAGATACAGTATTCCTTATTTACTGCAGAAGGCATCTTCCTTACTGGTTCTGTAACCGGTAATACCTCCCTAAGTCCGGAAGAATGCGAAGCCGCACGCTATGATGCAACTGTCAGCTTATCCCAAAATTCTGCTTCCATCAGAATTTTGGCACCCATTATCAGCCATGAAACTACGGTAGGTTATCTGTCTGCGGATATTTCAAGTGAATATTTTCAGGATTTTCTAACAAAATCAGAGGATAATAAAATGTTTCATACTTTCCTTGGTACCAGACAAGGCGAATATGTGCTTCTTACTCCAGCGGATAATACAAACAATTATACGATTTCATCCCAGCAGTTAAAAGAAATCTACGCCGACTATTATACCAGTCAGGTAAGCGTTGGAACTACTTCTTTTCGAAGCATCGGAAAATCCATGTTAAGTGCATATTCCATCATTCCGGAATACGGATGGGTTTTTGTAACAAATACCCCCCACATGAATATCACTGATTTTTCAGAATCCATTTTATTCTTATTTTTCTGCTATATTATTTTGGTTTTCTTTATTAGCTATAAATTGGGAAAGAATATCGCAGATAGAATTTTTATACCGGTTTCCGATTTAAACAGTGCAATAGACGCTTTCGTTGCAAACAAACCGGAACACACCTTTGAAGATGCTTCCTTTGAAGAATATAAACAACTATCCACCAGCTATCAGTTACTGGCCACCTCCATTTTTAAAAAGAATGTTATTTATTCAAAAATGCACGAAGCATTTGTAAATAACGAAGAAGAATTAAAAGAAGAATATTCACAGGTGGCAAAACTGGCCTACCGGGATGCCTTAACCGGATTAAATAACAGACTCGCCTTTATGAATTATGCAGAAGAACTGATCAAAGACTCAAATCAGTCTACCGATCATCATGCGATTCTTTTTATTGACCTGGATAACTTTAAAAACGTAAATGATACTTTAGGACATGATTATGGAGATAACCTTTTAAAACAAATTTCTGCTTCCTTAAGCAGTTTTGCAAAAGAAGGGGACATTTTGGCCAGAACCGGTGGCGATGAATTCTTATTCTTTAAGAAAAACATCGAATCCGAACATGAGCTAAAGGATTTTTGTTCCTCCCTTTTAAGTCTTTCCAGAATTCCAATCCAAATCAACGAAGAAACCCTTCTGGTTTCCATGAGTATCGGTATTGCCAGATACCCTGATAACGGAATTACAGTGAAAGAACTGGTAAAAAATGCGGATATTGCCATGTATACCGCGAAATCCCAAGGACGTAACGATTTCCGATTCTTTAATTCTACTATGGAATCAGAAATCAACCGAAAAAAAGAAGTCATCGAAATTCTTCGGGAAGCTATTAAAAATCATGATTTGTACCTTGTTTACCAGCCACAGGCAAGTGTACATACCGGAATTATTACAGGATACGAAGCTTTAATGCGTCTTGAAAATCCAGTCCTTGGATTTATTTCCCCGG
>JAFPAZ010000086.1 GCA_017390645.1 Lachnospiraceae bacterium | reverse complement strand
GTATCGCCCCATTATCTTCAAAAAATGCTTCAGCATATCCGTCTCTTACATTATCATATGTTCGTTAACTCTTCATCTATTCTGTATGCAAATATACAATTAAAAAACGACACTATAGATGAATAAACAAAAAAATCCTGCCGTCACCAGCAGGATTAAATCATTCAGTAAGGCAGGTCTTCTCTACCCCCCTCACCATTCGCCTTCGGTAATGATATATTGATTACATTAGGGGCAGTCGTGACTGCCCCTAATAAAATGATTATTTTAAAATTTTCCAGTACCCTCCGTTCTTTCCTCCAATTCGCTCTACTCGTTTTTCTTCTTTTAGCTTTTTTATGCTTTTTTGAATAGTAGTCCTTGATTTACCGCTCCTAGTAATCATTGAAGGTATTGTTATTTTGGGATTTTCTTTCATTAAAGCATATATCAGCTCAATACCTTTTAGCTCACTTTTTAGCTCACTTTTTAGCTCACCTTTTAGCTCACCTTTTAGCTCACCTTTAGTTTCATCCAGTATGCTTAAATTCTCAAACCCCTCTCTGCAAGGAATATCAAGGAGAAAGTAAGAACGTTCCTCGTCTGTTTCAATAGTAGCCGGCTTAGAACCATTTTTTCTAAGTTCATCTTGTATTGTTGGAATACCAGTTGCACGACCTTCTGATAGATTCAATTCTTTAAGAAAATCTCCTAATCTTCTGTTTCTATACCTTCTCGCTTTGAGTGTACGTGCCTTCTTAATAGCCTCTATACTAATTGAACGATCTGGGCCTGCATAACTTAATATAGAAACGCCATCAGGCTCAATACGTATTTCAACAGGTTCGCGTTCTTGATAATCGCGATGGTATATTGCGTTAACAACCCCCTCTTCAAACGCTTGATAAGGATAATTGAAAAACTTGATAGACTCAGCTCGATCTTTAGGTTTGATTATACGTTCCTTTATTACATTGGTTCTGATATAATCAAGCGCGGTTTTTATCATATACGGGACGGGACCTGTAATCTTTGGAATTTCTATCATATTGTTTGGATCTTTTTCCAAACCGTTCGGAAAAATTACTATATCAACTTGAGTGTATGGAAAAAATTTGCTTGGATTTTCACAGAACATCATAGCTGCCACATTTTTGAGTATGCGACGTTCGCGAGGGCCTGTATACAAATCCATTTTGTCCAAAATGTCTTCCAAGGGCATATGTATGAAGTCCTTCACCAATTTACTTTCTACCTTTTTGAGGTGTTCCAAAACCAGAACTGGTGAAATATCATCTATACTAATATCTGGATTACCTCTATCATCAAATGGCACTCTGTTTGCCATTTCACGTAACTCATCAAGAACTTCTCCTTTTGCAACAATTGTACTACTTCCAGAACGTATGTACCATTGAGACTTGGGATTGTTATTGCTTACAACACTTTCCCTCACATCATAAGGGCGATTTACACCTGCAGGCACCCATATTACGAGAAGTTGTTGCCCATCAACCTCTTCAACGGAGGTTCGAGGCATATAATAAGGATTTATTTTGTTGTTGTATCCAACCATATCCTTTAATATCCCATCTATTTTTTCTATAGGGATACCTTTGACTGGTCTTTTGGCGATTCCTTTTTCTTCTTCTACTCCAACAACAATATACCCACCGCCAATATTATCGAAGTCATTGGCAAAAGCACATATACTATGATAGATAGAATCGGGATTCCAACCAGTTTTAAATTCTATTCGGTTCCCTTCTATTTTCTGTTTTTGAAGTAGGTCTTCTATGTTTATAGGTAATGCCATAATCTGAATATTTCAAGCAAAGGTAAAAATAATAAATAACATATCCTAATAATTAGTTATCTTTATCTCATTATGACAATTTCATCCCTCACCCCTTCAACCTTCAACCTTCAACCTCTCATCGTTCAACGTTCATCATTCATCGTTTATCGTTCAACCTTTTATCTGTACTCTGTACTCTGTAATCTGTACTCTGTACTCTGTACTCTATCCTCCCTCCCCCCTTCTCCACTCCAACACGCCAAGCCTTCTGCCACATCTTCCACAGCGGAGCACACAAAGCCTCTGACGGATAATGCCACACCAACCTCATGTTCCTGTGCATGTTCTCTATCATTCTGCTCAGCAAACTATTTCTGTTCATACCAGAAAGCCTCTCGTCCCATTTGCGAAAGTTACCAGCCAGTAGTATCTCGTTCAGCAGCAT
>JAFPAZ010000085.1 GCA_017390645.1 Lachnospiraceae bacterium | reverse complement strand
TCATGGTAAATGTGGTGCCTTCTCCATAAACACTTTCCACCTGTATACTTCCATCCATAAGTTCACAAAGATTTTTGGTTATGGCCAGACCTAAGCCTGTTCCCTTTACCAGATGATTCTTTTTAGCATCTACCTGAGCAAATGCATCAAATAATTTCTGATAATCCACTTCTTTGATACCTATGCCGGTGTCAATTACTTTAAATATAATCTTACACTTCTTACCTTCCAGCCTTTCACTATCAACTACAAGCTTAATAAAACCTTTTTTTGTAAACTTTACGGAATTACCCAGTATGTTAATAAGAATTTGCTTGATCCGTATTGCATCTCCATACAAAATACTTGGCACATGAGCCCCGATTTCATATTTTAAGCTTACTTCGCTTTCTGTAATTCTAATTTTAATCAGACTGACAACATCATACAGGACAGAAGCAAAATCATATTCTTCCTTCACAATCTCATATTTGCCGGATTCAATTTTGGAAAGATCCAATATGTCATTGATAATTTCTAACAAGCCCTTTCCTGCATTATAGATCTGGCTTACGTTCTTAGCGGTTTCATCCTCAAGTTCACCTCTCAGTAATATCTCACTCATGCCGATAATGGAATTCATTGGCGTACGAATCTCATGACTCATATTTGCAAGAAATACACTCTTGGCATAATTGGCACGGACCGCTTCTTCTGTTGCCACATTTAATTCTTCTATAATCCGGTAAGTTTCCGTCATATCGTTTACTACAATAATATCGCTGATAAATTCATTATAACTGTCCTTAACATGACTAATTTCTAACTTACAAACTTTATGATTTAATACACAGGTACATTCTATTGTCTTTGATGATTCATTTTTTTCAGTTTCTGTTATCAATGGAAAATCAAACAATTCTTCTAGTGTTTTCTGTTTTAACAATTCTTCCGGCATATCAAAAAAATCAATGGCTTTTGCATTGCATATTTTCAGATACCGATGTTCATCCACAATCAACATCGGTACATTCACAGATGCATAGATGTAATCCGACAGGTTTTGTACACTAATATTGTTTATTTTGGTCTTTCTGGACATGGCATAAGCAAAAATGACAGCTATGGGCTGACAAATGGAACTTGCCGGAAATGCCGGACGTGGTTCCCCAAGGGTAAAGGTGTCCATAAACAACCCCAGGGTAACAATCACAAGCACCAGAATACAGGACTTTGCCATAACCACTTCTCTCTTCTTTTCTCTGCGGACAAGACAATATACCATTTCCAAACATACAAGGATAAGAAATATAATTAAATATACGTTATAAGTGGTTCGTCCAACATATTTTACGGTACAATATGACATTCCATAGTCTGTAAGCACAAATTCACAAGCATTTTTGACACTAAGCATGGGATATGCCACCAAGGCACCAAATACAAAAAAGACATCTGCTATTTTTTTGAAAAAGGGCGGAATGTTCAGCCATATTCCTACCAAAAGCCCTGCCATAACTAACTCTCCAACTACTCCAATAAGATAAAAGGCTCTCCAAAAAAATGCCCCTTCCTCGGTGGTCTGTAATGTAAATACTCCCATTCCAAGAGACCAGATAAAGCTAAAAAGCCCCAGAAAGAGAAAATACCAGTTTCCAGGCAGATGTTTATCTTCCTGAATGATATTGTTCACCGCCAATACGAAGGATACAGTTCCCGATGCAATAAAAAATACTGATAATAATAAGCTCATATCCTTCCTCCTTACGCAACAAAATCCAAAACCAGATTAATTGCTGCAAATATCAGCATTACCCACCAATAGGATACCGGTTTTTTCTTTTCGATTGTGATTTTCATTACAGTATAAAAAATCAATCCGTACAAAACAGCATTTCCAATATTAAAGGTCATTCCAACATAGGCTATGAGACACAAACCAAAGATAAAAAATGCCACTTTCTTTCTGTCATAAGCCCTAAATCTTAACACCAGTTCCAAACCTACATAAATCAGTGCCGGCGCAGCAACATAGGTTGCCATGGCGGTAAACAATGGGGAAAAGAAAAAGCACAATAAAAACAGACACCCCGTAGTAAGTGCTGTGATTCCTGTTTTACCTCCACTTACAATTCCTACCAAGGATTCTCCATAACTGGTAACCGTTGAGGTTCCCATGATGCCACTGACAACATTTCCAACACCATCTACAGTAATTACCCTCTTTAAGCTTACAGTTTCCTTCATTCTAGGATCCAAATCACTATTTATGGCATCAAAGGCAGACATATTGGTTCCTATGGCATCGAAAAAATGTCCCATTGTAAACACAAAAACTGCATGAATAAACTGTATAAATATCTTTTTATCATAAATAATTTCACAAATATCCGGGAATGCAAACATAACCTTCGTGATATCTGTAGCATTATAAGAGAAAGAAAAAATTTCCCTAAGATATTGATTCACAGAAATACCGCTCTGCTCGTATACCCTATAATAACTGACACAAATACTCAAAACATATGCCACTAAAAGCCCCGTTAACACAAAGCCTTTTTTGTTATATTTTTTCATTATGTAGATAAGGAAAAGACTTATGGCTGTAATCACCACCGGAACAACGTCTATACTTCCGGGTATATATATACCATTTTGTTTTTTAATAAGACCCGTTGTGCTGATTCCATATAAAAACAGAGCCAGTCCAATTCCCGACATCACCATCCCTCTAAAATCATCATCGATGATCTCCATGATTTTATCGTATATAGAAAATTTGACAAAAGCACAAATCAGAATTCCCGCAGTATAGGTAGCTAAAATCAACACCTGCCACTTTACTGCCTCGGGACCGGTTGCAAGTCCCGCAAAAATGCTGGCAAGTCCAAGTCCGGGCGCCAATGCAATGGGAAGCTTCGTATAAAACGCGGAAACAATGGTGGTAAATCCTGATACGCACACAGTAGCAAGAAATACACCATTATAATCCATCCCTGCCGAAGACAATACGGTAGGATTTACAACCAGTATGTAAGACATGGCCATAAACATGGCAATCCCAGCAAATATTTCATTTTTTATGGTTGTATTGTGAAATTTAAGATTAAAATAGTCCATAATACGTTCTCCTGACTTTTTTATATACTACATAGTATATCATATTTTCGCGTTTTGGAAGAAATTTGCGTAAAATTTGCACTTTTTTTGCGTAAATTTTTTTGTGTAACCCCAAAATAGCCTTCTAACAGATTCTTAGCACTGTAACAGAAATGCAAAAAGCCATCCAAAAGGCATGACGGAACTAACACCGTCACTGCTCTTTGGATGGCTGATAAATTTATTCTTTCCAGAAAAGAGATGAATCATCGGAGTATGTGTGGCGAATCTGTGGTGGGTATTTTCTAACCATAGCCTTTTTACGTACATCGATAACAAATCCAAATACAGAAAATAACACCGCTGTAACCAGCAATTTTTATGTTTTTCGTGTAATCATATTGAAAAAAAATCAACGTGTTCCTATCAATACCTTCTTTCCTTCAAAGGCAAAGCCGTACTTTCGTATCTTTTCCTTCGGAATCCCCCTTGCAATCAAAGTTGCTTCGTACTGCTTTTCTTCTATCTGGGCGAGGGCTTTTTCTACTGTCTCGGATAAACTTTTCTCATCCATCGGGTCGTGTACTTTAAATTCCAAAATCATGGCATCCTTTGTTTTATCTTTTGGTTCCATGGTCAAATCATAACGTCCAAAACCGCTTTCCCGGTTAGAAGTTATGACATATTCTCTTCTTAAATCCACCAAAAGCCCAAGTACAAAGCCATGGTAAAACCGTTCCGGTTCGTCTCCGAATTTTCCTTTTCCGGTGTCGAAATAGCTGAAGGTTTCAATGGTTACCCTCTGCATATAGTAATTCATGGCTTTTAAGTCTCCTGCAAGCAGTGCTGTAACGAAATCACCATATTCATCCGATTCCTCAAACCAGCCCTGCACCATGGATTCAAACATAAGACATACTTCTTTGTTGGTTATGGCTAATTCATAATTCGGCCTTCTCTCTACTTTTCCCATGTCTTCATAAGAAAGAATTTTTAAATAACCACTTGCCACCAGCAGACTCCAGATGGCTGCCTTACTTCCATTTAACTGATTATATACAATCTGTTCATCAATGGGACAAATAAGACTTTCTCCTTTCAGCAGTGTCTCAAATCCCGTCTTTACCTGCCTGCTTCCTTCCCGAATCAGCTTTCCAACGAGACTGTTGGAACTGGTATTTGCCCAGTAGGTCGTGTATTCACCTTTATTTAAAAAATTAAGAATCGACCATGGATTATAAATATCCCTATATTCTCCAAACACAAAACCATCATACCATTCTTTCACTTTTTCCTTTTCTTCACCCATTCCCACTGCATCCAGTGCTGCAAATACTTCTTCTTCCGTGAATCCAAAGGATGTGGCATATTTATTTGATGTAGTAGTTACTACTTCAAGGTTGTTTAAATCTGAGAACACCGACTCTTTCGATACTCTGGTGATTCCGGTCATAATTGCCCGACTCATATACGGATTGGTCTTAAAGGTGGAATTAAAGAGACTTCTGGTAAAAGTTACCATCTCATCCCAGAAGCCATTCACATAGGCTTCCTGCATCGGGGTGTCGTATTCATCCAGTAAAATAATGACCTTTTTTCCATAATAACGGCTCAAGAAATCCGATAAATTATGCAATGACATAGGTACATCCAAAGGTTTCATTTCTTCTCTCATCCGCTGATAATAGACTTTTTCTACCTCTGACAAAACATTACTTTCCATTAAAAAACAATGTTTTTCATATTCCTTCCTAAGCAGTTCTCGAATATGATACTCTGTGGATTCGTAATCCGTGTCTTTTACTCTTGCAAAAGAAAGGCTAATCACCGGATAAGTTCCCTGAAGGTTCCGGTACTTCTCTTCTTCCCAAATAGAAAGTCCTTCGAATAAATCTCCTCTTCCTGCATAATCCACAGAGAAAAATTCCTCTATCATGGACATATTTAAAGTTTTTCCAAAACGACGTGGGCGGGTAATTAAAGTTACACTGTCGTTACTTTCCCACCATTCCTTGATAAATGAGGTTTTATCAATATAAAAGTTATGATTTTCACGTAATTCCATAAAATTTTGGATTCCAATCCCTACTGTATTGGTTAGGTTGGCTGTATTTATGATTCTATCTATGGTTTTCGCATTTTTTGTACTGGTTGTATTTTTCGTATCCGTCATACCTGTTCACATCCTTTCAAAATCTATCTTGCCACTTATGGTTAGTATAACGAATTTTCTTTTAAAATACAAGGGTTCCCTATGGGACAGTTAGTCCAAAAGCAACCCCCGAATCACATTACGTATCCTGACAGCAAGTATCAGGTATTGTTGAAACAGTAACAACCTGCTCCAACAAAAAAATTCCATAAAAAAACCGGCCTCACAACCGTTAAATTTCTAACTTGTGAGGTCGGTGCAAAATGATTTAGTTTCTTCACTTTTTATTGAACTCTTCCTAAGATTTGCACTAAACTTAGTTCCATCCGGACGTATTTTGGGTCTTTGCAGCTATAAATTTAATCCTTTGGCTTCCTCACATCCAAGCATAAGATTCATACACTGGATGGCTGCGCCGGAAGCACCTTTTCCAAGGTTATCAAACTGTGAAGAAACCACCATACGCTCCTCATTTCCTGTTACATAAATCTTTAATCCATCCCATCCTGACAATCCATTTCCAGCTAAGAAGCCACTGGCTGCCACTTCATCATCGGATGTGCTTACTTTTATAAACTTCTGTCCCTTATAATACTCTGCATAATATGCCAACAGACTTTCCGGTGTTTCTTTTTTTGCCAGCATATCTGCAAATAAAGGAACGGATACCACCATTCCGCTATAGTAATCATCTATAATAGGTGAAAACAATGGAGTTCTTTCTAATCCTGTAATCTTTTGCATTTCTTTCAAGTGTTTATGCTGTTGTGTCAAAGCATATTCCCTTCCGGAAGCAAATTCCTTTGGTCTGTCTTCACTTTCATAAACGGCAATGGTTTTCTTACCGGCACCGCTATAACCGGATAAAGCGAAACTGCTTACCGGATAATCTTTTGGTAAAATCCCTCCGGCCACCAAAGGATATACTAAAGAAATAAAACCCGAAGCATAGCAACCCGGCACTGCAATACGCTTTCCACTAATAATCTTTTCTTTATGCTCTTTTGATAATTCAGGGAAACCATATGCCCATCCTTCGTTAGTTCTATGTGCAGTGGAAGCATCGATAATTCTTACATTCTCATTTTCTACCAATGATACTGCTTCTATGGAAGCCGCATCCGGAAGGCATAAGAAGGTAATATCAGATGCATTTATGTATTTTTTTCTTTCATTTAAATCTTTTCTAAGTTCGCTAGGTATCGTAAGGATTTCGATATCGTCACGGCCCTGAAAGCGTTCATTTATTCTTAAACCTGTAGTTCCTTCGCTGCCATCAATGTAAATTTTAGTCTTCATCATCCATTTTCCTCCTGAAAAATAATATAGTCTATATTTTAATATGATTCCTAACTCAATCAAAACAATTCACGATGATTTTTCACAAAACAAGAATTCAGTTACTGTTCACAGTAACAGTAACAAGTTCATGCCATTGTATAATATTTTGGTAAAAAATACAAGAGCTAATATATTGGCATTGAGCTCCGTTTTTAACTGTTCATAGGTGAACAGTTACCTATTACAAGAGATAATAAAATTTCATAATTTTCTTTAACAACTCTTCATTCGAGTCCTCTGTAATACCTACAAGGGTTACATGATCCTCGTGATAATAATGCCCTATTTCCTCTTTTTTTACAAGGGTGGCTGGATAATCTTCACTTATTTCCTTCACTCCATCTATCGTCAGTCTTTCTAAATCCATTTTTCCAACTTTATAAATGGTGATGGTATTGGTTTTATCCTTCTTTTCGCGGAAACAACACCGTCTGTTATTCCCCTCCCAGAAATTAATGGTTAAGGCCGTCAAATCATCCCTTGTGTATTTTTCTTCCAAAAGATCCAGTATGTTGGTTAATGCACCACCTTCTGATTTTCTTGTATTTACTCTTTTGGTATCCGGTGAAACATTCTCTGAAATCTGTGCTGTTTCGGCAATAAGATTGATAAATTCATCCCATTGTTCTTCTCCATCCACAGCACCTTCTGTTTCTTTCAAATCCGGAAGATTTAAAACTTTCCTAAATTTAAAATACTCCTCACCATGTAATTCCCTGTACATTTCCACGGAATCTCCCTGTAAAGCAATTTTTATAATATTGTTATAGAGATCTTCTTCCTCCATCTGTATCAAAAGAATGATGAACAGTATTAAACTATCCTTCTGATTTTTTATGATAGAGTCACCCAATATCAGTTTATGTAATTCCAAACGGTTAAAGGCCCTTTTGATGCTTCGTGGATTATTCCCTAAAATTTCTTTTATGGCATTTGCATACCCTTCAATTGAATTTTCATCTTCCTCAGGTAAAAACTCTTTTTTCAGGTAAGACTTCATATTGTATTGATTCATCGGGATACTAAAAGGTACCTGAATGATTTTATCAAAGAATTTTTTCTCTTTGTCCTTTCCAAAATCTTCTCCATATTTGCTTCGGATACCCTGGTAAATCACGCTTGAATCTACCGCCAGCACAAATACGCACTTTTCACAATCCAGAAGATTCTTAATTCC
Source organism: Lachnospiraceae bacterium (assembly GCA_017390645.1). The sequence continues at coordinate 4,003 of JAFPAZ010000085.1, read as the reverse complement.
TTCCAGCAACTCTACTGCTGTCCCTGCTTCCAGACGATCCAGGTCATCAATGAAAATAACCAGACGCTCCTCTTCATCCTTGATAATTTCATTAATATTCTTTTGAATTTCCGCTTTTGCATTTTCAATCTGTCTGATAATAGTAGGATCGTATTTCATTCCGAAAATGGTATCCCATAGATTTTTCACCGTTTCCGCTGCTTCGCCTCCCAAGGCTCTGTCTGTACCAAATGCAATCACTTTTTTGATTATTTTTTTTACTCCATCACCCAAATCGATTTCTTTCTTTTGGGCAACCTCCTCTAATTTGGAACATAAATGGTCCATTAATGCCAATATCATATTTTTATCCATTCCAAATTTGGAATATTGCCATGTTCTAAACCAGATTACATGATATTTTTTTCGATTTCCGGCTAATATCTGGTTTTGATTTTCTCTATTCAGATTTTGCTCAATCAGATTAAGAGCTGTAGTTTTTCCACCACCCCAGTCGCCCTGAATGGATATCGTCATAGGAGTCGGACATTTCATAATAAATTCTGTCAACCCTCTATAGTACCGTCCTACACCTAAAGTATCATCGTAAGAAGCAACATCAACATATCCTATTGAGTTCATAAATCCCTCTCCCTTTTGCATTTGTGTTTATTTCAGATAATTGCGAAACTATTATATTTTACCCAATCTATTAGCTATAGTCAAGAATTTAAAACCTTCCGTTACTAGGAAAACGGTGCTTAAAAAAAAAGAACCATCATACTTATAATCTTTCGATCATAAATATGATGGCTCTTTCATAAAATGAGGGGGAGAGAGAATCAAAAAAAATATTTTGCTTGTCTACATGAGCTATCATACTATTTATTTAAGTCAAAAATATGTTAAAACTGTAAACAATTCATGAACATTTTTTGTCAATTCAAAACCATAACTAATTTTATCAACATATGTTACAGCATGTTATAAATCCCCCGATTAAATATCCAAATCTGGTGGAACATCGATTTCATCTGATACATATTTTCCATTTTTCTTACGTTGACGTACACACTCTGTTAAAAGATATTCAATCTGTCCGTTTACAGAACGGAAATCGTCCTCTGCCCAGGCTGCAATGGCATCATAAAGTTTTGAAGAGAGCCTGAGCGGAACCTGTTTCTTACTGTTATCTGCCATGGTTAATATAGACTTCCTGAATTCACGACAGGCTGAGCATCGTGATTTCCACAAAGAACTACCAGCAAATTGGATACCATTGCCGCCTTTCGCTCCTCATCCAATTCTACTACACCATTCTCATTTAGGCGTTCTAATGCCATTTCTACCATGCCAACCGCACCATCTACTATCATCTTTCTGGCATCGATAATGGCAGATGCCTGTTGTCTTTGAAGCATAACTGCTGCAATTTCTGTAGCATAAGCAAGATTCGTAATACGTGCCTCCACGATTTCAATTCCGGCTTCTTCTACACGTTTTTGAATCTCTTCTTTGATTCTGTTTGCAACGATTTCGCTAGAACCCCGAAGACTTCCTTCGTCTGCGACTCCGTCTCCTGTCGTATCTACATTTGGTGCCACATCATAAGGATAAATTCGAACAATATTTCTTAAGGCACTATCACACTGAAGGGATAAAAATTCCTTATAATTATCTACATTAAATACCGCTTTTGCAGTATCGGTAATACGCCATGTAACAGCAATTCCGATTTCAATCGGATTACCAAGACAATCATTCACCTTCTGACGGTTATTGTTTAAAGTCATAATCTTTAGGGAAATTTTCTTTGTAGTTGCCTCCGGATAGGATGCATAACCATTTACCTCATTTTTGGTGTTCACAGTTTTCACATCTCCACTTTGGTTTAACTGAGTTTTGGAAGCCGGATTCACCGCAGTACAAAATGGATTTACAAAATAAAATCCTGCATCCTTTAACGTACCGGCATACTTACCAAACAATGTAAGTACCAATGCTTCCTGTGGTCTTAAAACTTTTAACCCCAGCCAAAGTATCCATGTAACACACAAACCAACGATAGATACTACCATAAGCAAGGTAGCAACTACTCCCTGTTCCATACTCGCTCCCAGAATTAGCCCCACAAATTCTGCAATATATAACAGAATAGACAGGAATAATACCAGCATTCCATTTTTCTTACCTTTTAAAATTTTTTCCTCCATATGTATTCCTCGCTTTCTATTTGATATCATTATGATATCAAATAGATATATTTTTAGCAAGTACTTTTTCTAATATACAAAAAAGATCCATCCTATTTTTCATCTTTTCATTCATAAAATGCAGTGAGATAGAAAAAAACTACCGTACCCAAAGAAGATATGGTAGTAATCATTATTTTTTCAGATATTTATCCTTTCTACTTAACAAGGGGCATATCAGAATTTCTTCTGCAGCCCCTTTTTTTGACTTTCTTCTTTATGAACCTGATTAAGCCTTCTTTACAATCCCTTTCTTCACAAGCAGATGTACAACGCTAAGTGCCAGTAATGCTACAGTAGAAACAATAATCAAATAAAAACCTGCTCTCTTAGTTACAAGTTCCCCAAGTAAACTAGTTAAACTTGAATATTGCTTGATGATTTTATTGATATTAGTTACTTCGTAGATACAAAGTGCCAGACAACCTGCACTAACTATCACTTCGCGTAAAGGTTTGTCTTTTAACGCTAATATGATGCATCCAACTGCCATGATACAAAAGATAACACCATCTGCCGGCTTATCATCTGCCCAAATCAGGGAAATGGTTTCTTTATACACTGATACATAAGGTAGCAGGGTTGACACAATCATCAATATACTTGCAATGATGATTCCTACCTTACAAAACAGCAACAACCCGTCATTTGCTTTGGTACCTGCCGGTGCCATATAACCGGTATTTACTGCACCGGCCCCGCATTTTACACAGACCGTTTCCTGATCCTGCATTTGATTTCCACAATTTTTACAAAACTTACTCATTCTTTCTTCCTCCGTATTCGTCTTGTTTTTTGCTTTTGCTTTTGCTTTTGCTTAACCATTACACTCAATATTTTAAGTGCAATCAATACCTTTTATTTGTTGTCACTCATTTCTTTCATTTTTTTCTGAAGGAATACCAGCATATCCTCCCTGCTTGTTACAAATTCTTCCGCCCAGGCTATAATGGTTCCTGTGCGTTCCTGAAAGTTCTTTCCGGACAATCTTTCGTCGGAATCTAGAGTTTCCATAATTCCCCACATTCTGGCAAACTCTACTGCAGTTTCACATATTTTATAGATTCTTTCATACTCCTCTCCGGAATTTTCTCTAAAAAAGCTCCTTTCTTTCGAAGTTACCGTTGTATTTTCCATAGCATCCTCCTTTCTTCTTCCTGCTTTCATGTATCCGGGAAGAACTTTCATAATGAAATTTTAACAGAGAGAAAAAGGGCAAGTCGTAAAAATTACGATGCGATATTTTTTCCAGAAGAAATGGATTTAACAGCTGGTGACGTTAAGGAATATAAAAGGGTTTTATAGTCAATACTTTAAGTATAAAGAACGATTTAAGTATGTTATTTTTTTATAAGTATATTATATTTTATAGATTCGTTATATTTTATAGATTTGTTATCTTTTATTGATACGTTATCTTTTATTCATACGTTATCTTTTATTGATACGTTATCTCTTATTGATACGTTATCTTTTATTGATACGTTATCTTTTATTGATACGTTATCTTTTATTGATACGTTATCTTTTTATTGATAAACAGAAAAATATAAGACCTATAAAAAGAATTAGAAAGAATTTTCAAAAAAGACAAGGAGGTTGTTCCATGATTTCATATAAACCTTTTTATGATACACTTTTTAAAAAAAATGTTACCGAATATGAGTTAATCTTTAAACACGGAATCTCATCCAATACCCTTTACCGTATGAAACAGGGAAAGGCCATCACTACGAAAACTTTAGATACCTTATGTTTTATTCTGAACTGTC
>JAFPAZ010000084.1 GCA_017390645.1 Lachnospiraceae bacterium | reverse complement strand
TGGTATTTTTATTCTGGTGATAGCATCCTTACTTGTTTTTGGTTTCCTTATACTGGTGCTACAAAAATATTTCTTTGAAGTTTGCAGTGCCTTGCGGGAACATAGTGCGAAACATAATTATAAAATGGGAAGTCTTTCTACTGGTTCTCCCGTAAAGGCGTTGTGGAAAAAGGAAGTGAAACGGTATTTTTCTTCTAGTATTTATGTTGGAAATACTATGATAGGATATCTTTTAATGGTAGCGCTAAGTGTAGTGATTTTTGTGATGGGAATAGAAAAAATAGAAGAAGCCATTCACTTTTTTGGTATCTTTAAAAAAGTGTTTCCTTTCTTACTTGGAGGTATGGCAGCTATTATGCCAACCACTGCCTGTGCAGTATCCATGGAGGGAAAGCAATGGTGGATTGCCCAAACGTTACCAATACGAAGTAAGGATATTTGGAATAGCAAGGTTTTGTTAAATCTTACCATTGCTTTGCCATGTTATCTGATTGCCCTGGTATTTGCCTTTCTTTCAGTAAAGCCGACGTTTACGGAAGGGATTTTTCTTGTAGTACTTCCAGTGCTATATATTGTTTTTACAGCAGTGGCAGGAATCTCTGTAAATCTTTCCATGCCGGTGTTTGATTGGGAAAATGAGGTCAATGTGGTAAAGCAGAGTGCTTCCGTTTTGGTTACCATGCTGGTTGGGCTGGTTAGCGTGGTGGTACCAGCTGTATTTCTGATTTTATGCAGGGATGGAGGAGAATATCTGGTGTATACCATTACTTCATTGGTGTTAGTGGTTCTCACTGGAATTTTGTATAGTAGAAACAATAGAAAAACGGTAATTTTGTAGAAAACAATTCTTTAAATTATTTAAGTTAAAAGGTCATGTTTTTCATATTTGATGAAAAACATGGCCTTTTGACCTTATGATCGACAAAACTAATCCTCGATGATTCACGACATATTTTGGCTAATTTATGAATCAAATTCATGTTCCATTACATATTGGATGAATGCATGAAAATGTCTGGAAATCCATTTGTTACGATGATAAATTAATTGTTTCCAGATATCTACTTCAAAATCCACAACATCAAGATACACAAGTTTTCCTTCGGACACCATCCTGTTGGTTACAAAATCCGGTAAAAAGGAAATGCTTTTTCCGTGTTCTAAAGCAGATGTGATAATGTCTGTTCGCCCAATTTCCAGTACCGGTTGGAGTTCATAGGACATTTTTGCAAGTGCTTCGTCAAAAAGACGACGATAACCGACTTTTTTCTCAGTAAGAATAAATGGATATTCTATAATATCTTCAATGCGAAGGTTTTTTTTGTCCGCCAGCGGGGAAGCAGCCCCAGTTACGAAGTGGGTGGAAATTCGTTCTTCTTTTGCAATAATATAATCCTGATGATATACATGATTGTCCAAGGTAAAAATAACATCTGCTTCATTGTGATTGAGAATGCGAAACATATCATCCGTATCGGCGGAGGAAAACTTCAAAGAAATATTTGGATACTTCTGGTAAAAATCGGCATAATTACGAGTCATCATCATTTCACAGATCGAGTCCGGAGTAACGATATGGATGTGCCCCGAAATATCATGGGGATCGCTGATGTTTTGTTTGAATTCTTCTGTCAGATGGCTGACTTTTTGCGCGTATTCGAGGACCTCACGTCCTTTTTCTGTTAAGGTAATGGTGTGATTGATTCTTTCGAATAAAAGACAGTTTAATTCGGTTTCTAATTGTTTGATTTGGAAGGAAATGGTAGACTGGGAATAGCCTAACAGTTTCGCGGCTTTTGTAAAACTGTTTAATTCCGCTACGTGTACAAAAGTAATTAAATTTCTGATTTCCATAAAAAACCTCCCAATCAACATTGAAAAATTCGATGATAAACATCTAAATTATCGACTTTATTAAATGTAGATATTATTATATACTAAATTACAATAAAAGACAATTTTTTTAGGGGGATTTAAGCAAATGCCAGAGATTAAATTTTACAATCGTGAACCAGTACCAATGGAAATGCATAAGGTTAAAATTGTGCAAAAATTAAATTTATTACCTGCTAGAGAAAGATTAGAAAAAATGAAGGAAGCAGGTTTTAATACTTTCTTATTGCATAATGGTGATATCTTTATGGATATGTTAACAGACTCAGGTGTAAATGCCATGAGTGATAATATGCAGTCAGCAATGTTAAGAGCAGATGATGCGTATGCAGGAAGTGAAACCTTCTATCGTATGAGGGATAAATTAGAGGAGATTTTCGGAATTAAGTATTTACTTCCAACTCATCAGGGTCGTGCCTGCGAACATATCATTGCACAACACTTTGTAAAACCGGACAGCTGTGTTATCATGAATTATCATTTTACTACTTCAAAAGCACATGTAACCCGTCTTGGTGGTCGTGTAGAGGAACTTGTAAAAGATGAAGGTTTGATTTCAAAGAGTACGTTACCTTTTAAGGGAAATATTGATATAGATAAAGTAAAAGCCTGCATTCAAAGAGAAGGTGCAGACAATATTCCTTATATCAGAATCGAAGCAGGTACAAACCTAATTGGTGGACAGCCTATTTCTTATGAAAATATGAAAGAAGTAACAGATTTGGCGAAGGAACATGGAATTTTGACCGTGTTAGATGCTTCTTTACTTCAAGATAATTTATATTTTATTAAAACAAGAGAAGAAGCCATGAAAGACAAATCCGTTCGTGAAATTACTAGAATGATTGCAGATTTATTTGATGTCATTTATTTTTCAGCAAGAAAATTTGGATTTGGACGTGGAGGCGGAATTTTAGTTCGCGAGGAATCATTATTCCATGAAATGGAAGATTACATTACGATGTTTGAAGGTTTCTTAACATACGGTGGTATGTCGGTAAAAGAAATGGAAGCAATGATCATTGGTTTTGAGGAAACCATGGATTTAGATATTATTTCTCAAGGGCCGCAATTCATTCATCATTGTGTAAAAGAACTGGATAAGTATGGAATTCCTATGATTACACCAAGTGGTGGTTTAGGTGCGCATATCGATGCAAGAGAAGTGGTAAGTCACATTCCATCCGAAGAGTATCCTGCTGGTTCTTTGGTTGCTGCATTATATCTTTGTGGTGGTATCCGAGGAATGGAACGTGGAACATTATCAGAAGAGAGAAACGCTGACGGAACAGAACACATTGCATCCGTGGAAATGGTTCGTCTTGCATTCCCTCGTAGAGTATTTACCTTATCTCAGACAGAGTATGT
>JAFPAZ010000012.1 GCA_017390645.1 Lachnospiraceae bacterium | reverse complement strand
ATCCAGTCTGACTGGTTAAGCCATTTTGAAAACTTTGGGTTAATGTCTGAAAAATGCCTGCAATCAACAATAAAAAAAATAGGGATACCAAAATTTCTTTTTGTTTTCCTATTTCTCCAAACAGTATATTTTTTACACCCGTTATTAACTTTTTCCCTACTTCTTTCGTTTTTCCCTGAGACAACAAAGAAAAAATTTCTTCAATATCAATATCTTCCTCTAAAATCCCGCTTTCTTTTATGGCTTCTTCCCACTCACTAAAATCAATCTCTGTAGCGGAATCTCCTGTTTCACCAGCATAAACATCCGTTGGCATTCGTAATATGGTCAATAATAAAATGTAAAAAATTACTTTCTTCAAGACATCCCCTCACCTTTCATTATGTCGTGCTTCTTCCTACCAACAAATTTCCCCATTCCAACATAACTTCCACAATTGTTAGATCATAAAGTCTGGAGTAAATCCCATGTATCATGGTGCCAAAATACCTTTTGACACCAACCTCATATGATTTCTTCAATAAAATCTAATATAGATCTTAAAACAGGAATGCTTAAAATCAGCATACTGACTCTTGCTACAGTTTCAATATTAGTTCCTAGTGTACCTTGTCCGGCATCTTTGCATAAAGAAGACGCAAATTCAGATAAATATGAAATTCCAACCATTTTTAATAAAATACTCATATATGCTGCAGGAATCTGGGCTTTTTCTCCAAAAGTCTTTATTACTTCTATGATTTCTTCTAACTCTGTTACCAGATAACATAAAACAAACAAAGAAACTGCTAAAGTAAAGAAAATGGCAATTTCGGGTTTGTATGTTTTTAATAATACGCTGACCAGTGCGCAAATCAGCACAACAACGATGATTTTAACCATATCCGCCTCCGTTATTTTAGGATAAAGAAGGATTAAATCTCAAATAATTTTCTTATATTTTGAAATAATTCGTAAATGTATGGTACAATCCAGGATAATACAATAATCAACCCTGCCAGACTGATTAAAAAAGAATGTTCCTCTCTCCCTGAATGTTTCAGTACTTGTCCTAGAATTGTAACCAATATTCCTACTGCAGCAATTTTAAAAATCAATTCGATTGTCATGTTACTCCCCCAAACCATTAAAGCAGCATAATAACCATCATACTTGCTGCTAAAATTCCAATCTTTTCATAAAATCCTTTTGCATCCTTCCATTGCATAAATGCAGTTTCAATGGGAATTTTAAGTTCCTGACGGCTCTGTTGTAAAAATAAAACTTGTTGTGATTTATCCAAAAATCCAAGATTCTTTCCCACCGAAATCATTCTATCCAGTTCATCCTTTTCCACCTCTATATTTACTTTTTTTAACTCCTCCTCCCAAATTTCCGAAAAACTTAAATGTTCTCTCCGCTGCATCCGATTTCCGGTTTCAATTAAAATATCCCCGATTTCACTTTTACTTTTTTCTCCAATTTCAATCAACAGTATTGGCAGTGGAGTTGCCATGGTGCGTATTTCTCCTTCAATGTCCATTAGAATTTGTGACCACTCCAAAAGAAGCTGATATCGCTTCTTTTTTTTTCCTGCAATACTCTCGCCCCAAAAGTAACCTCCCACCACCAAAAAACATGCTCCTAATATTTTAAGCATGATATAACTGATTTCCCTGTGAATCAAAAATATCGGAGATATTACCTATATGGTCTAAATTATTCAAAATGATATACCGTTCAAATACTCTTTCCTGCACTAATTTTCGTAGCAATGGTTTTGATTTTATATCATCAATGGAATTGCCATGAACCGTTGCAATTAACTTACATCCACAATTAATTACATATTCTATTGCCTCTAAATCCTCTCTATGTCCAATTTCATCCACGGCAATTACCTGTGGAGACATGGAACGTATTAACATTAGCATTCCTTTCGCTTTTGGACAGCAATCCAAAACATCCGTCCGGATTCCTAAATCATTTTGTGGCTCTCCTAAGAAGCAGGCACCTATTTCTGACCTTTCATCCACCACCCCAACGGTAGCCCCCTGAAACTCTTCAAAACCATTAGAAATACTTCGAATCATATCCCTAAGTAAAGTCGTTTTTCCACATCTTGGCGGAGAAATAATCAAGGTATGATAGATTTCATTACTTTTTGTTATGTATGGCATAATGTCATCCGAACAACCTAAAACCTGATGGGAAATTCTAATATTTAAGAACGAAATATACTTTACATTTTTTATGATTCCTTCTTCCATAACCACTTTTCCTGCAATTCCTACCCTGTGCCCTCCCTGAACCGTAATAAATCCTTGTCTGATTTCATCTTCATACGCATAAAGAGAATGACTACTTACATATTCCAATGTTTCTTTTATCTCGGTTGCAGTTACAATATATGGTAATTTACACTGCCTTTCCATTCGTCCATCTTTACCAAACAGGTATTCCTTGTTGTCATAAATTATAATAAGTGGTTCATTCACCCTAAGCCGCACTTCCTGCAGCTTATAATATGTAATCGGCGCCTTTTCTAATATATCTTGTATGTTTTTAGGAAAAATGTGATGAAGCAATTCCAGTTTGTCCATATATTCTCTCCTTATTTTCACTTTTCAAGCTCCTTATATAATATATGAGAATAGATTTGTAATATGACAAAAAAAATCCACAAACCCATATTTACATTACGGATTTGTGGATAATATACGTCACTGTTTAAACAGAACTAATATTCTATTTTCTTAATTTCAGACCAAGCTAATTTTCACCGCTTCGTCTTTTGGGATTATACTCTGGACAAATATTCTCCTGTACGAGTATCAATCTTAATTGTATCACCCTGATTTACAAACAACGGTACATAAAGAGTAGCGCCTGTTTCTACAACACAAGGTTTCGTAGCTCCTGTAGCAGTATCTCCCTTAACACCAGGTTCACATTCTGTGATTAATAATTCTACAAACAATGGTGGTTCTACTGCAAATACTTCTCCATTATGAGAAACCATCTTAACCATTTCATTTTCTTTTACAAACTTAAGTGAATCTCCAATTGCATCTGCGTTTAATGCAATCTGGTCAAAAGTTTCTGTATTCATAAAATGGAACAATTCACCATCAGAATATAAATACTGCATTTCCTGTCTTTCAATGTGAGCCTGAGGACATTTTTCAGTTGGACGGAAAGTCTTTTCTACGACTCCACCACTCTTAATGTTCTTTAACTTTGTACGGACAAAAGCTGCACCTTTCCCTGGCTTAACATGTTGAAATTCAATTACCTGATATACATTTCCTTCTAATTCGATTGTAAGACCATTTCTAAAATCGCCTGCTGTTACCATTAATTAAGTTCCTCCTTAAATATCGTGTTTCTCACACAGTGTCTTTCATTATTTTATAATAATTTTTCTTCTTTTTCAACTGTTTTTTTATAATCTTCCTTATAATTCTACCAAATCTTTTCGGGAGTAAGTAAGATTCCTATATCCGTCCTTTGTAACTAAAACCAAATCTTCAATTCTTACCCCACCAAAGCCCGGTAAATAAATTCCGGGTTCCACTGTCATTAACATGTTTTCTTTCAAAACCTCACTGCATCGTCTGGACAAAGTTGGAACTTCATGAATTTCTAATCCTACACTATGTCCTAATGCATGACCAAAACATTCTCCAAAACCGGCATTTGCAATCAGGTCTCTGGCTACTTTATCCACTTCAGAACACACCATACCTTCTTTGATTACTTCTAATGCTGCCTTCTGAGCATCAAGCACAGTCTGATAAATCTTACGTTGTTCCTCATTAGCCTTTCCTACCACTACAGTTCTGGTCATATCAGAACAATAACCTTCAAATTTACAACCAAAATCCATAATGATGAAATCCCCATATTCCACTTCTTTGTCCGTCACATTGGCATGCGGCATGGAGCTATTGGTTCCGGATGCCACAATGGTTTCAAAACTCAGTCCAGATGCCCCATTCTCCTTCATAATCCGTTCTAGTTCCATTGCAATTTCTTTTTCGGTAACCCCCGGTTTGATAAAATTAAGAATTCTATTAAACGCCAAATCTCCAATAGCCTCTGCACGCTCAATATTTACAATTTCCACAGAATCTTTTATCATCCTGATCTTTTCAATATCAGAACTAATATCTTCCCAGAAAACTTCCGGTACCGCCTCTGTCATCCGGCGATAATCCCTTAATAGTATAGTATTTCCTTCAAATCCTGCTTTATGTACTTCTTTCTCTTTAAAAATTTCAGCAATACATTCTGAATACTTTTTTCCTCCGATATCCCTGACTTCAAAGCACTTCGCCTCATATGATGCACTTTCCACATATCTGGAATCTGTATAAAGAATATGATAATCTTTTCCCACAACCAAGGTGCCCTCACCACCTGTGAAATCAGAAAAATATCTTAAACAATTCGCTTCCATTATTACGACAGCATCTAATTCTCTCTCTCCTAAAAGCCGATGTACTCTTTCCAAATGATTCATTTACCCACCTTCTTATAGTAATTTTGCCACTTCCTGTGCCACCGTCCGGATATCTTTATGATCTACACAAACCGCATAATTACATGCTGCTTCGTATTTTGGATTACGTATCTTTAATAAATCAACAATCTTTTGCTTCGGATCGTCACACTGTAACAATGGTCGCTTCGTGTCACCCTTTACCCTGTTATAAATCGTATCCGCCACAGCCTTTAAATATACTACAACGCCCAATTCCTTTAGTAGCTGCGCATTTTCCTCTCTAAGGGGCATTCCTCCTCCCGTTGAAAAAATAGTAGGCTTATCTCTCAACATCAGTTCTTTTATTACTGCTGTTTCCAGATTTCGAAAATACTCTTCTCCTTTTTCAGCAAAAATATTAGAAATCGTCATTCCTTCCTTTTCTTCGATATATTGATCGGTATCAATATATTCGTAACCAAGCTGCTTCGAAAGCCGGTTTCCAACTGCTGTCTTGCCCGCACCCATAAAACCAATTAAAATAATGTTTCTCATATGATTCTCCATTTCTTTGGTTTATTAGTAATATTATACCATATCCACTCATAAAATGCACGAAAAAACTATACCGGATGTGTAAAATTTGTTATTACAAATTATTATAATAGAAATATTCCAAGATGTTGGTTACAAAAGGTATTTTAACCCAATAATACTTGCGTATTGCTCCGCACTTTGTGCTCCCGCAATTCTAAATCATTCCAATTTTTATTTTATGAGATATTACTTTCGCTTTTTTTGCTTATATTTTTCGTAGGATTTAATAATAGGTCTTTCTAAATAGCGTTTTAATACAATTTGAATTTCCTCCTTAGGATTTATCGGTTTTACAAGTATGCAATGCATCCCGCACCTTTTCGCACCGATTACATCTGTAAAAATCTGATCTCCTACAAAAATACTATTTTTAGGATTGGTTCCCATCATTTCCATTGCTTTTATATAATTTTTCTTTAATGGTTTTCCCGCCTTAAAAATATATTTTGTTCTAATATTTTTATTAAAACGTTTTACTCTTTCTTCTTTATTATTCGAAATAAGACAGGTGGAAAATCCTATTTTCTTCAGTTCCTGAAACAATTGTTCTGCCTTTTCATCTGCATCCGCACCATGCATAACCAAAGTATTATCAATATCAAACAATACTCCCCTATACCCTTTTTTATAATATTCCTCAAAATTAATCTCATATGTTGAATCTTTATAATCATGGGGATAAAAATACTGAAACATTTCTTTCTCCTTCTTTCTTTACTATAATTTAGTTGATTGCGAAACTATAATATTTTATATGAAAGTGATTCAAAAGAATCAAAACATCGCAGGCACGCTTTCGCTGCGTTCAGCTCGTAGCGGTACTAAATTCGCGACAAGTCGCTCATTAAGTACCGACGGCTGAACAAGCGCCTGCTTATGTATTTGTTTCTTTTGAATCACTTATTATAAGTTTTGTTAGTTTCGCAATTGCCTATTACTATAATTAGGTAATTGCAAAACTATAATATTTTATGTGAAAGTAATTCAAAAGAATCAAAACACCGCAGGCACGCTTTCGCTGCGTTCGACTCGTAGCGATACGAAAGTCGACTCTGTATCTTTTCTTATATTTTGCTTTTTCTCTTCTGGTTTCGGTCACTGCCACCCTTATTTTTAGGAAAATTTTAACTTATTTTTTTTCTTACGTCAATTGAT
>JAFPAZ010000083.1 GCA_017390645.1 Lachnospiraceae bacterium | reverse complement strand
GTTTCACGTGAAACAATTTTAGAATTAATCAATGCTGCCATCAAAGCTCCTTCCTGGAAAAACTCTCAGGTATCAAGATATTATGTAACAGATACCTCTGAAAAAACTAAAGAATTTTTACCGTGTATGGCAGAATTCAATCAAAAAAACATTGCAAATGCACCGGTTGTAATTGTATCAACTGTTGTCAAAGGTAGAAGTGATTTTGAACGGGATGGAAGTTATACCACTCATCTAAAAGATGGATGGCAATATTTTGACAATGGGCTTCAAGTTCAGAACCTTTGCCTAAAAGCCTACGAATTAGGTCTCGGAACATTAATTATGGGAATTTACCATGAAGAAAAAATCAGAGAATTTTTCCAAATCCCAGATACAGAAGAAATCGTAGCAGTCATCGGAGTAGGATATCCAAACATAAAACCAGAAATGCCAAAAAGAAAAACTGCGGAAGAAATTACAACGTTTAAATAAATAATTCTAAAATATTTACTTTTCATTACTGATAAATAAATAGTATTTCCTGGTAATAAAAAAGCCTGTGAATGTAATTCTTATTACACTCACAGGCTTTTTACCATCTCGACTACATTCTCTCCGGACACTGAATACCTAATAAATCCAAACCATTCTTTAATACATTCTTTGTAATACAAACAAGTTTTAATCTTGCCTTCTTCACCTTCTCATCTTCCACATTAATCTGGCAATTATTATAAAACTTATTAAATGCCTGAGCCACAGCAATGACATAACGAGCCACGATATATGGTTCCAATCTTTCACCTGCATCTGTTACTACCTGAGGGAATCTGCTAATTTCCTTCAATAATGCAAGAGAAAATTCATCGGATAATACCTCTGCATCAATATCATTGTCCACACTTTCCACTCCTGCTCTACGAAGAACACTGGCAGCTCTTGCATAAGTATATTGTGCGTAAGGTCCTGTTTCTCCATCGAAGTTCAGAATCTTTTCCCACTTAAAGCTGACATCTTTGATTCTTTGATTATATAAATCATTGAAAATGATAGCTCCTACGCCAACCTTTTTTGCCACTTCTTCTTTATCCTCAAGATCCGGATTCTTTACGTCAATGACTTCTTTGATTTTATTAATGGCTTCATTTAAAATATCTTCCGCATAAATGATATTTCCACCTCTGGTAGATAACTTAGCACCTTCTAAACTAACCAATCCATAAGGAACATGTACCGGCTGTGTCTTTGCCCAATCATAACCCATTAATTCTACTACCTTAAATACCTGGCTGAAATGAAGTTTTTGTTCCTGTCCTGTAACATAAAGGCATTTTGAAAAATCATAAGTTTTTTTACGATATAATAAAGCTGCTAAATCTCTGGTAGCATAAATGGTACTTCCATCTTTTTTCATAATCAGACATGGAGCCATATTATATTCTTCCAAATCAACGATTTTAGCACCTTCACTCTCAACTAATAAGTTTTTATCCTTAAGTTCCGCCACCACATCATGACACATATCACGATAGAAACTTTCCCCATTATAAGAGTCAAATCCGATTCCTAATAAATCATATACTCTCTTATATTCAATTAAACTAATGTCCTTAAACCATTGCCAGATAGCAAGAGCCTCTTCGTTTCCCTGCTCCATCTTCGCAAACCATTCTCTTGCTTCATCTTCCAGTTCAGGCTTCTTTTCTGCCTCTTCATGGAATTTCACATAAATACGAAGCAATTCAGCAATTCCTTCTTTTTCTACCTGTTCCTTGGAACTCCATGCTTTATAAGCTACAATCAATTTACCAAACTGAGTTCCCCAGTCCCCTAAATGATTGATACGTTCTACCTTATACCCTAATTTTTTATGAATCTTATACAATGAATTTCCAATGATGGTAGTTCTTAAATGACCTACATGGAAGTTCTTTGCTACATTTGGAGAAGAATAGTCAATACAAACACATTTTCCACTTCCCTCATTTGTAGAGCCAAAGTCTTCCTTAGAAGCTACGTCTATGATTTGCTTAATATAGGTGATCTTATCCACAAAGAAATTCAGATATCCACCATTTGCTTCTACCTTAGAAATAAAATCCACATTGCTGAATTTTTCTTTTAATTCCTCTGCTATCATTTGTGGTGCCTTTCGATAGGCCTTTGCTAAACGGAAACATGGAAATGCAAAATCTCCTAATTCCGGTTTTGGTGGAATTTCCAAAAGACCCTCTATATCGGCAATTTCTAACCCTTCTACTTCTTTTGCAATTAAATCAACAATCCTACTCTTCATAACTAATTCCTTCCTTTTTCCCATTTAATAAAACGATTGTGGATAACCTTGACTATATTTTAACTTATCCACACCTAGTTCGAATTTCTAACAAAAATAAAATTATGACAAACGGAACAGCCTGTCCTAAAAATACCATCCATACCATTAGGAGAAGTAATTCCAGATCTCTATCCATCATTTCAAAATTAAAACAATGGATTTTCACTATTTATAATACCACATGACTTATTTCCTTAAACTGGTATTAGAATATCAATAATCGTACCAGATGTCAAATCTCCGGTAATTTCTATTTTTCCATTTAGCAGATATACCCACTCTTCCACAAAATGCAAACCACTGTGCCAGTTTGACTTTTCCATATAATCTTCCGTGATTCCTATTCCGTTATCACTCATTTGCAATGCAATTTCTTTTTCATTAAAATTCAAATAAATACCAATTCTGTCAGATTCTGAATGTTTTCTAACATTTTCAAACAGTTCATCCAAAATTCGAAGGAGCAATAAAACAATAATAGGTGGAATGGTTTGCTGAAAATTCTTCTGATTTACTTCATATCGAAAATCCCACTCTGTATAAATTTCCTGTTTCTGCTTTAAAAAACGCTCAAAATAAATTTTTGCTGGCTCACTAAAATCAGTCTGTACCTGACGCTGGACACTTTGATTCTTAAATTCACTCTGCCATTTTTTCAAAATCTTCTCTACCCGGTCTAAAGTGATCTTAGCCCTTTCCATATCAGAATACATCATCCATTTTATTTTATTCAGTTCCTGAAGGCACAACTCCATTTCCTGAATCAATTCTTCTGTCAGATAATTCTGTAAACGAACCTTATCATACTCCCAAAGCATTAATATATTACTATTGTGTGCACGAATTTCCGAAAAATCAAAAGAATTTTCAGACTCATTCGCATTATCCACAGAGTTTTCCACA
The DNA here is from genome assembly GCA_017390645.1 of Lachnospiraceae bacterium. Next base: position 1,927 of record JAFPAZ010000083.1, on the reverse strand, counting down.
ATTTCTTTCTTTTCAAGCATCTTATGATGCATTTTTTCCCGAATTATTGCATTTGTATCTACTCTTACTGCCGGAAGCTGGTCCTCTTCTTCGATAAAAATAAAATCATCCTGTTCAAAAGCTTCAAAAAATTCTTCCTGTTGTCTACTCTTTTCGAAACAATACACTTTTAATTCATTCATGGATATTTCAAGCATCTGGATGTTTTTATTGATTTCCCGAAGTAATTTCGTAGCATCTTCCCGTATTACCAAGGTTTTCTCTTTTTCGTTATTTAACTGTTCAATCTGTTTATCAATATACTCATTTTCCATACTATTATCAGATAAATTCAAAGGAGAAAAAACATCTCTATAATGATGGGATTCTTTTGAATACAACTGCTTTGTCTTTTCTAATTGATCGATTTGTATGGCCAATTCTTTGATATTAATGTCACATTCATTCATTTTTGCAACCACATTGGCTTTTTCTTTTTGGAAATGATTCCACAATTTCTGATTGGTTGCAAGAACGCCCGAAAATGGCTTTTCTTTTGATAAATCCACCTGTTCTTCCCTCCCTTATTACTTAAAAAATAGGCAATTTCGAAACGATCAAAACGTATCTATGCGTACCTGCATTGTTTTATTTTTTCTACATCACTCTTACATAGAATACTATACCTCAATGAATCACGACGTATCTTGTAAACCGCCACGAGTGTGGCTATATTTTCACAATTACCTTTTCTTAAAAGAAAATATCACATACCTTCATAATCTGTTCCGGACATTCTAATTGAGGCAAATGCTTCCCATTGGAAATCACCATATTTTCCACCGCCGGATTTAAGTTTTCATAAAACTTTAAAGTCTCTTCATAATCCTCTTCCTTAGAGCCAAAAACCATAAAAATAGAGTGGTCTATCTGTTTTAAGGCATCCCTAATGTTCACATTTACATCATTATGAAATAGGCTGGAAAATAAAAATTTACTACTTGAGCCTTGTAAATGAGCAGACTCATGATAACAATCCATGATTTTATCTGAAATTTTCTCTTTTTTCCAATAATAGAAAGACTCAAACCGTTTCACAATATTTTTCTTTCTCATACTATAAAGATAAATACTTGTCCCTAAAATCGGACATTCTAAAAGAATTTTTCCTAATTTATGTTTTGCCCTTGGCACCCTGCATAAATTTTTCTTATTTTCCGGATTAATGAGACAAATCTTGTCATAATATTCATTTTCAAAGTGACAGGCCATTACTACAATGCTAGCACTTTTCCCCGTAGCCATGATATTTGTCTTTTTACCAATGACATTCTTAATAAAATCATTTAATAACTGTACATATAAAAAACTGGTATAAGTAATTTTTGGTTTATCGGAACGTCCACAGCCTAACAAATCAATGGTGTATACGGTATGTTTTTTTGCAAGTTTATCCACAAGGTAAGTCCACTCTTTTTCGTTGCTGTCACAGCTGATATCATGAATCAGCAGTAAAGGCTGCCCCTTTCCCTGTTTGGTATAAAAGATTTTACCAAAACGCCATTCAAAATAATTACTATTTTTAGAATATAAGGTTTCTTTTACACAATTTAATTTAAAAATAAGATGATTCACAAAAGAAAAACCAGAAACTAAGGATGCGGATGCAAAAGCAAGATAACCAATTTTTTTATATCGATTCATAAAAGTCCTCCATTCTACATCTTATCATACAATTTTGATGATTCAAATCAAGAGACTACACCTCAATGATTCACGACATGCTTAAGTTACATGATTGGCTCCTTCGTCGGCAGTCCTGCCTTCCTTGGATATTTCTTTGGTGTGTTCTTCTCCTTCTTTATTCCAACAAAGGATCTCATATAATCCATCTGGCACAAATTAAGATAATCCATCTTTTCCACACTGCCCCCTAAGACAGAAATCG